>CALGIB010000421.1 GCA_937915955.1 uncultured Pseudomonadota bacterium | reverse complement strand
AGGCGCCTGCGCCCGAGGTCACCGACCCAGCGGCCGAGGCGTCGCCCCCCGCAGCCACCGACCCCGCCGCCGAGCCGGTGGCCGAGGGAACCCCCACGACCGAGCCGCTCGAGCCGGAGCCCTCGGTCCAGCCAGCCTCAGAGCTCGGCACCGAGCCCGTCGCGGCCGACCCCATCGGGGCCTCTGTGGCCTCCGAGGCGGAGGCGCGCGCCGCCATCTACGACGTCGGCATGCTGCAGGTCACCTCGACCAAGAACGCCGTCGTCTACATCGACGGCCGCCGCCAGGGAAAGACGCCGCTGAGCCTGGAGCTGGAGCCCGGCAACTACGTGATCAAGGGTGTCATCCCAGGCCGACCGCCCCAGCACCGCCAGGTGCGCATCGACCCGGGCGGGGCGCACCTCATCGACCTGAAGTGGTGACGAGCCGAGGCTAGCTAGCCTCGGAGCGCGCCCACGACGGCCTTGACCGGGTTCCGCGAGCCGAAGATGGCCGTGCCCACGCGGACCCAGGTGGCGCCGCGCGCCACGGCCTGCTCGAAGTCGCCGCTCATGCCCATCGACAGCTCGTCGAGCGGCAGGCCGCGGGCCTGCCCGACCGCCTGCAGCTGAGCCATCCGGGCGAACCAGTGGTCGGGCTGGTCGTCGGCGGGGGGGATGCACATGAGGCCGCGCAGGTCCACGTCCGCCAGGGCGTGCAGCTCTGCGCAGAGGGCCAGGGCCTGCTCGTAGGGGACGCCCGACTTGCTGGCCTCGCCCGCGACGTTGACCTCGACCAGCACGCCGGTGCCCGGACCTCGGCGGGCGATCTCCTCAGCCAGCTTCACGCTGTCGACCGCGTGCACCCGGAAGGCCTTGGCGTTGGTGGCGTACTTGACCTTGTTCCGCTGCAGGTGCCCGATGAAGTGCCAGCGGATCCCGGGCAGATCGGCCAGCTCGGCGGCCTTGTCCCGCAGCTCCTGGGCGTAGTTCTCGCCGAAGTCGCGCTGACCGGCCGCGTAGGCCTCGCGGATGGCGGAGGCGGGCTTGGTCTTGGACACCGCGATGAGGTGGACCTGGTCCGGGTCGCGACCGCCGCTGTCGCAGGCGGCGCCGAGGCGGGCGCGCACGGTCTCCAGACGCTGGGCGATGCTCATGGGGACTCCGAGAGGGGGCTGGGGCCGCCAGCCCGGGCCAGCGCTTCGAGCACCGGGACCAGGGGCAGGCCGACCACGTTCGGGTAACTGCCGACGATCCCGCTGACGAGGCAAGCGCCGAGCCCCTGGATGCCGTAGCCGCCGGCCTTGTCCGAGGGCTCGCCGGTGGCCACGTAGGCCCGGATCAGGTCCTCGGTGAGCTCGCGGAAGCGCACCAGCGTGCAGCAATGGCCCACCTCGATCGCCTCACCTCGGCGGAGCGCGAACGCCGTGGTGACCTCGTGCTCCCGCCCGCTGAGCTCTCCCAGCATCGCCCGCGCGTCCGCCTCGTCCGTCGGCTTGCCGAAGATGCGGCCGTCGACGTGGACGACCGTGTCGGCGGCCAGGACCAGGGAGCCGGCCTCCGGGCAGGCGCGGGCCTTCTCCTCGGCCATCCGGCGCGCGTAGGCGACGGGCTCCTCGCCCGCGACGGGGGTCTCGTCGATGTCCACGGCCAGCACTCGGGGCCGCAGCCCCACCCGCCTCAGCAGCTCCAGGCGCCGAGGCGAGGCCGAGGCCAGGACGAAGTCAGACACAGGCCAGCAGCTCCAGGAAGCGACCCGGAGCGACCCGCCGGTGGATGGGCTCCGCGTTGGCCACCGGGGTGCCGCCGATGCGCTCTACGGGCACCCCGTCCAGGAGCCCTAGCACGACCCGGATCAAGCCTCCGTGCGCGACCACCAGCGTGCGCCCGGCAGCGGGCAGCCCCGCCAGCACGGGCAGCACGCGCTGGGCCAGGCGCGCCTGGCTCTCCGCACCGGGAGGAGCCTCCCGCCAGCTCAGCAGCGGGCTCCACAGACCCTGGTCCCTCAGCTCCTGGCGCGGGCGGCCCTCGAAGACCCCCAGCGAGCGCTCGCGCAGGCCCGGCAGGACGGTCGGGACCATCCGTCCGTCCAGCGCGATCTCCGCGGTCCTCCGCGCCCGCTGCAGATCCGAGCAGAAGGCCTGATCGAGGTCCAGCGCCGCGAGGCCAGGGATCAGCGCCCGAGCCTGGGAGCGCCCCAGCTCGGTGAGCGGGGCGTCGATGTGGCCCGAGACCCAGCCCTCTGCGTTCGCGACGGACTGGCCGTGGCGAAGGAAGACGAAGTCCAGGTCCCCCCTCAGCGCAGGACCGCGGCCCGAAGGCGCTCCTCGGCCACCAGGTAGGCGCCGACGTCGGGCTTGCCGCGCAGCATGGAGTCGGCCACCCCGCGGACCGCCGACAGCTCGCCCCAGGCAACCTTGTGGGCCAGGCGGTCCGTCTTCAGCTTCATGAGGCCGGTGACGTCGACGCCCTGCACGAGCTCACCGAGCAGGTCCAGGTAGCGACCACGGAGGAGGCCGACGGCCACGGTGTCCCAGCGGCCCGCGCTGCTCTTGGTCTCCAGCGCGCGCACGGCCTGCAGCAGCCCGGTGGCCTGGCCGACCGCCAGGTAGCGCACCACGGCGTCCCGCTCGCTCTCGTCCGGTCGCCGCAGCCCGACGATCTCGGTGGCCAAGGTCAGGTCGCCCCCGCTGACGACCTTCTCGGCCATCGACTTGGGCAGCCCCTGGCCCTCCAGCGCCTTCACGGCGCCGGTGCAGCGGCTGGACTCGTCACGACCGCGGTTGCGACGAATCAGGCTGAGCAGCGCGTTGGCGGCCTCCATCTGGGGCTGGGACGGCAGCTCGCGCCCGGGGGCCAGCCAGCGGCTCACGCCCCAGGACAGGCCGGACATCGCGCTGATCCAGGCCCGGTAGATGGCCCGCAGAGGGGTCCCGTTCGAGGTGAGCTGCCGCTTGAGCGCGGGCAGCCTGAAGGCCTCCTGGCCGTGGAAGGTCGCGCCGATCAGCTCGCCGGGGTGACGACCGGTGAGGTCGACCAGCGCGGGGAAGAAGGTCGCGCCGTGGTCCGCGACCGTGCGGGTCAACGCGACGGTCCAGCCGATGTCACTGGCCAGCATGTGCTGGGCGATCGCCTCGGGCCAGCGCTCGCGCACGCGCTTGGGGAAGTACTCCAGGATGAGATCGTCGAAGCCAGGGACCAGGGACGGGTCCGCCTCCTTGAGCTGCTTGAAGACGTGCATCTTCACGTGCGAGGACAGCACCGCCAGCTCCGACCGCGTCAGGCCCGCGCGGGTCTCGACGCGGCGCGTCAGCTCCTCGGCCTCGGGCAGCGAGAGCTTGGCGGCGCTGGGGCTTCCCTGCTCGGTGATCCAGGAGATGCTCCGGGCGAAGCGCAGGGGGTCACGCTCCGAGCGCACCCGGTCCATGCTCAGCTGCAGGGCGTGGGTGTCGTTGTTCCGCAGCACGTCCTTGGCGACGGCTCGGGTCAGGTCGTGGATCAGCGGGTTGCGCTCGGCCTCGCTGAGCTCGCCGCGGGACAACAGGCCCCCCAGCAGGATCTTGATGTTGACCTCGTGGTCGCTCATGTCGACGCCGCCGGAGTTGTCGACGAAGTCCGTGTTGATGCGACCGCCCGCCAGCCCGAACTGCACGCGAGCCGCGGCGGTGAAGCTCAGGTTGGCCCCCTCGCCGACCATCCGACAGCGCAGCTCGTCGGCGTTGACCCGCACGTCGTCGTTGCCGGGGTCCCCGGCCTGGGCGTGGGTCTCGGAGCTGGCCTTGACGTAGGTGCCGATGCCGCCCGACCAGAACAGGTCCACGTTCAGGCGCAGGATGAGGCGGATCACCGCCGCCGGAGGCAGCTCGTCCCGGATGGCTCCCAGCATCCGGCGGGCCTGGGGCGAGAGCTTGATGCTCTTGGCCCGACGGTCGAAGACGCCGCCGCCCTCGCTGATCTTCTCGGGATCGTAGGCGCCCCAGCCTCCGACCTCCCGGAACAGCCGCTTGCGCTCGTCGAAGGCTCGATCGGTGTCGGGGTCCGGATCGAGGAAGATGTGCACGTGGTTGAAGGCCGCGAGCAGACGCATCGTGCTGTGCTCGATCACGCCGTTGCCGAACACGTCTCCGCCGCAGTCACCGACGCCGACGGCGGTGAACTCCTCGGTGCGCGGGTCGATGCCCAGCTCGCGCATGTGCCGGTTCACGCACTCCCAGCCGCCGCGCGCGGTGATGCCGACCTTCTTGTGATCGTAGCCATTGCTGCCGCCCGAGGCGAAGGCGTCCCCCAACCAGAACCCGTACTCCTCGGTCGCGACCTCGTTCGCCGTGTCCGAGAGGTGGGCGGTGCCCTTGTCGGCGGCCACGACCAGGTAGGGATCGTTGGCGTCGTCGTAGATGCGCACGTCCGGCGGGTTCACGACCTCGCCGTCGACGAGGTTGTCCGTCAGGTCGAGCAGGGCTCGGATGAACCACCGATAGAGCTCGTCCGCCTGGCGGAGGCGACCGCCGCGGTCCGCCAGGGGGTGCTTCAAGCGGAAGCCGCCCTTGGCGCCCTCGGGCACGATCAGCACGTTCTTCACCATCTGCGTGGTGACCAGGCCCATGACCTCGGTGCGGTAGTCCACGCGGTCCGACCAGCGCAGGCCGCCGCGGGCGACCTTGCCGCCGCGGAAGTGGATGCCCTCCATCTCGCGGTGGTGGACGTAGATCTCGTACTTGAGCTTGGGCTCGGGGATCCACGAGATCAGGTCGTGGTCGATCTTGAAGCTGATGTACCAGCGCTTGCGGTCGTCCCGGAAGTAGTTGGTCCGGACCATGCCCTCGACCAGCTCCAGCATCCGGCGCAGGACCAGGTCGTCGCGACCGTCGCTGACGTCCTTGAGCGACTCCCGGATCCCCTCGGCCAGGCGAGCCCGACGCTTCTTGCCGGTGCTCTCGGTCAGCGAAGGGTCGAAGCGGGCTTCGAAGAGGTGCACCAGAGCGCCAGCCAGCGAGGGGTGCCGGAGCATCGTGTCGGTGATCTGGCTGCGGCTGAGGCCGAGCTGGAACAGGTGGCCGCGACAGGCGCGCAGCAGGTCGACCTGCCTCCAGCTCAGGCCGGACTTCAGCACCAGGCGGTTCAGCGAGTCGTCCTCGACCCGCCCCTCGAACACGGCGACCAGCGCGTCACAGAGCAGCTGACCGCGCTCCAGGATGTCCTGGGGCAGCAGCCCCCAAGCGCCCCGCAGGCGGAAGGTGTCCAGGTTCACCAGCTCGCCGAAGCGGGGCTGGGCGATGTCGGCGAACTGGTCGAGCACGACCAGGCCGAAGTTGTCCAGCACGGGCAGGCTGTCGCTGAGGATGATGTCCTCGAGCTGGTACAGCCGCAGACAGAGGCGCTGCTGGGTGTCCTCGAACAGCCGCAGGCCCACGCTCTGGCCCAAGCCCAGGTTGGAGAGCTCCTCGATGTCCAGCACGACCTGCTCGACCGGGTTGTGGCTCACGAACTTGGCCTCGAAGGCCTCGCCCCACCGCTTGAACAGCTCGTCGCCGTAGTCCTCGCCGGCGGCGCCCAGGAGCGCGCTGTAGAGCCGGCTGTCCCAGGGGGTCGCGAGCTGCGTCAGGCGCTCGCGCAGCTGCTCCTGCTGGCCCTCGGTCAGGGCCCGGGCACCGGTCAAGTAGAAGTGCACCAGCACGGTGTCGAAGCGCCCGACCAGGACGCCGTGGTCCATGTAGGTGGCCCCCGTGGCCTGGATGAGGATGCCCTCCATCTTTCGGCGCACGCGCTCGTCGTACTGGCCCTTTGGCATCGCCCCCAGCACGAAGGTCACGTCGCTGTCGGGCTTCTGGACCAGGAAGACGCGGACCTCGCGGTCGGCCTCGACCTCGAGCACCCGGTCGATCAGGGTGCGGGTCTCCTCCATGCTGGCGGTGAAGAGGTACTCCGTAGGCAGGCTGTCGAAGACGTTCGCGATGCCCTTGTAGCGCCAGCTGCCGGGGCGGCTGTCCTCCTGCCCCAGGACCTGCTCGAGGACGCGGCGCAGCACCGGCACGGACCGGCTGGGCTGCGTCACCGCGCGGAAGGTGAACATGCCGCGGAGCAGCAGGACGGTCGGCGCGCCGTCGACGCCGTCGGGGACGCGGACGCGGATCTCGTCCACGCGCCCGGCCCGATGCACCGGGGACTCGACCGCGCCCTTGCGCACATGGATCGGGAACGCCCAGTCCAGATCGGGCTCGGTCTCCGGCGTCCAGACGTCCGCCAGCGAGCCCTTCTCCAGCCCCAGGGCCAGCCCGGGGCGCTGGGCGCTCATGAAGACGAAGTTGTCCGTCAACAGCCACCGCAGGAAGTCCGCGCACTCCTCGAACTCGGCCCGCCGCCCCGGCTCACGCTGCTGGAGCCGATCGAAGACCGCGGCGACGCGCTGCACCTCGGCGCTCATCGCGTTGAAGTCCTGCACGATCCCGCGGGCCATGCGGAGGTTGCCGTGCAGCGTGGCGAGCAGGTCCGAGAGCTGCTCGTCGTCCAGGTTCGAGATCTCGACCTGGACCACGCTCTCGAGCGGGTCGGTGTCCTCCATCGAGGCAAGCTCTGCGCCCTCACGTCCGACGTGCAGCACGGCGTTGAGCCCGCTGTGCACCACCGCCCCCGCGCGGTCGAGCGCCAGGCGGATGGTGTCCACGATGAACGACTGATCGCTCATGTTGGTCAGCAGCATCGCGCCGCCCTCGCCCCGCGGCTCCAGGACGACCTGGATCTCATCCGGTCCGCGGCTGGAGAGCAGCTCGAACATGCGGAGCAGCTCGCCAGGGATCCGGCGCGCCCCGTGGCGGGCGATGTAGGGGGCGCGGAGCTGCTTGGCGACGCCTCGACAGAAGTCACGGAAGATGGGCTGCTTGTCAGCTTCGAGCGTGGCGGCGGCTTCCTTGGCCCCGCGCATGACGTTCGCGACGCGGGCCTGGACCTCGACATTCCTGTTCATGCCGTCTCCGAAGGAGTGAGCGCGCGAAGGCTAACCCAGCCCTTGTCAAGGATCCGGTAAGTCCTCAGGGCCCTGTGGGTACAGCGCCCAGGCATCTCCGAGCCTCAGCTCCAGGGCCGCGAGGTTTCGCCCGTAGTGACTCGAGATCCCGGTGTCGATGACAGCCAGCCGCCCGGCGCAGCGGACCTGGATCCGGCCGTCGCGGCGCGTCGTGTGACCCACGACCATGCGCTCGGCCCCCAGCGCGACGAGGGCCTCCTCCAGGCGCGGACAGGCCGACAGCTCGGTGTCCTCGACGTAGCCGCGGTACCAGACCGGGGAGTCCGGGGCCGACAGGCCGGGCTCGCTGTGCGCCAGGGTGCCGCTGAGGCTCAGGTTGCTGGCCTCCAGCCCTCGCTCGGCC
>CALGIB010000420.1 GCA_937915955.1 uncultured Pseudomonadota bacterium | reverse complement strand
GGGGAGCAGGGCCGGGCCCAGGGGGCGATGGTGGGGGAAGACCGAGGGCTGATCGGTGGCCAGCGCCACCACCGCCGCGCAGTAGTCGCCGAAGTCGCTGGTGGGCCAGGCGTCCGCTGGCAGCTGGTAGCGCACCAACCAGAACACCTGCAGGGCGCTCGAGAGCAGCGTCGCGGCGAGCAGCAGCGAACCGTCGATGCGCCAGCTCCAGCCAGGCTGCTCCAGCCGCCGCCAGGGCAACAAGCGCAGGAGCAGGGGGGGCAGCAGGAGCAGGAAGGGGTGTTCGAGGAGCGCCATGGCCGAGGGACTTTAGCCGCCGCGGTAGGCTCCCGGCCGCAACCGGGCTGGCCCGCCCACCCAGAGGTGACATGGACGTCGTCATCGTCGGTGCTGGCCCGGCCGGCCTGGCCGCCGCCCTGGCGCTGACCAGGCGCGGGCTGAAGCCGGTGGTGCTGGAGAAGGGCGACGGCGTGGGCGGCATCTGCCGGACGCACGCGTACCGGGGCTACCTGGTCGACCTCGGGGGCCACCGCTTCTTCACCAAGTTCGACGAGGTGCAGGAGCTCTGGGAGGAGGTGCTGGGCGACGAGCTGCTGCTGCGCCCTCGGCTGTCGCGGATCTTCTACCGGGGCCAGTTCTTCGACTACCCGCTCAAGGCCACCAACGCGCTGCGAAGCCTGGGCCTGACCGAGTCGGCGCGCTGCATGCTCAGCTTCGCGCGGGCCCGCGCCCGCTCGAACCGCCCCGAGGAGAGCTTCGAGGACTGGGTCAGCAACCGCTTCGGCCGGCGGCTCTTCGACATCTTCTTCAAGACCTACACCGAGAAGGTCTGGGGCATCCCCACCTCGGAGATCGGCGCGGAGTGGGCCAGCCAGCGCATCAAGAACCTGGACCTGGGCGAGGCCGTCAAGCAGGCGCTCCCGGGACCGCTGCGCGGTCTGCTCGGCGAGGAGCAGCAGGTCACCTCGCTGATCGAGGAGTTCTGGTACCCCAAGCGCGGACCTGGCCAGATGTACGAGCGCATGGCCGAGCTGGTGCAGGAGCGCGGCGGCACTCTGCTGCTGAACACGGGGGCGAGCCGCTTCGAGGTCGAGGGCGGGCGCATCGTGCGGGTGCACGCCGAGGGCCCGGACGGCGCCCGGGTCTTCGAGCCCGACCAGGTGCTGTCCTCGATGCCGCTGACGCTGCTGGTCCGGAACCTGAGCCACGTCGACGAGGCCACCCGCCAGGCCACCTACGGGCTGGGCTACCGGCACCTGGTCACGGTCGACCTGGTCATCGACCGCGCCGAGCTGTTCCCGGACAACTGGATCTACGTGCACGAGCCCAGCCTGCAGCTGGGGCGGATCCAGAACTTCAAGAACTGGTCGCCGCACATGGTCCCGGACCCGAACACGACCTGCCTGGGGCTGGAGTACTTCTGCGGGGACGACGACCCTATCTGGAAGATGTCCACCGAGGAGCTCGTCGCCCTGGGCACGCGCGAGATGGAGGCCACCGGCCTGATGCGCGGGGGGCGCGTCATCGACGGCACGGCCTTCAAGGTCCCCCGGGCCTACCCGGTCTACCGGCGGGGCTACGAGGTCCACCTGGACAAGCTGCAGGCCCTGGTCGACGGGGTCGAAAACCTGCAGGTCATGGGCCGCTACGGCATGTTCAAGTACAACAACTCGGACCACTCGATCCTGACGGCGCTGCTCGCGGTCGAGAACCTGTTCGGCGCTGGGCACCCGCTCTGGTCGGTGAACACGGACACCGACTACCACGAGATCCGCGGCTAGCCAGCGCGACTCAGGATGGCCGCGAAGAAGCCGTCGCTGCCGTGGGCTTCGGGGCTCATGTGCAGCTGCCCGTCCCGGCCGAGGGCCGAGGCACGCTCCCCGCCCAGCACCTCGGCGATGTGTACCTGCGAGAAGGCCGGGTGCCGATCCACGAAGGCCTCGACCTGCCGCTCGTTCTCGGCGGGCAGCAGCGAACAGGTCGCGTAGATCAGGCGTCCGCCGGGCTTCACCAGGCGCGCCGCCGAGTCGAGGACCTGGCGCTGGAGCTCCACCTGCTCGGCGAGCAGCCCCACGTCCAGGCGCCAGCGCAGCGCCGGGTCCCGGCGCAGGGTGCCGCTGCCGGTGCAGGGTGCGTCGACCAGCACCCGCGAGGCCGAGGCGAGCTCGAGGTCCTCGTAGCGGGCCGTCTGCAGCCGCAGGCCCAGCTCGCGGGCCCGGCGCGAGGCCTCCTTCAGGGACCTGGGGCGCAGGTCACAGGACAGCAGCCGCATGCCGCGGGGGGCCCGATCCAGCAGCGCCAGGCTCTTGCCGCCGGCCCCCGCGCAGTAGTCGACGACCAGGCTGCGCCGTCCGGGGGCGACGAGCTCGGCGACCAGCTGGCTGGCCTCGTCCTGGACCTGGAAGCGGCCGGTCCAGGCGGACAGATCCGGGCTGCCCGAGACCTGCAGGCCGTCCCGGGCCCAGCGGGTCGTGCGGACCTCGTGGCCGGCCGCCTCGAGCTCGGAGGCCAGGGCCTCGCGCTCCTTGCTGCGCAGCGTCAGCGGCCCGCGATCCAGCTGGCCGAGCACGAAGCTGCGCGCGAGCTGGAGATCACCGAAGGCCTGCAGCAGGGTCTCGTCGACGGCCCCCTCGGCCGCGAGCTCAGCCAGGGTCCTGGGCGCCGCCGCCCGGACGCCGAAGACCGCCTGTCCCAGCAGCTGTCCGGCGCGCTCGGGGGCCAGCCCTCGGGACACCAGCTCGGCCAGATAGCAGGCCCAGGAGGGGTCCTCGCCCGTCCAACCGCCCGCCGCCAGGCCCCGCTGGTGGTGCCCGGAGCGCCGGATGCAGCTGTAGCAGAGCTCGCGGAGCAGTCGCCGTTGGCGGCTCCAGAGGCGGCAAGCTCTCAGGCGGCGAGGCAGCTCGACCGAGGCCCGAGGCCGGCCCCACAGCTCTAGGAGCAGGCCGCGGGCCTCCTCGGCGAGGCGCCCATGGGTGGCCTCGCTCACGCTCTGGGCATCCAGCTGCGGGTTGTGCATCGCCCTCAGCTATGCTCGTCGACTTCCCGCCGTCCAGGGGCCAATGAGCGAGTCCTGCCCGAGCTGCCGTCGAGGCCTCATGCAATGGGAGACCCTCCGCGAGGGGGCGCGGGCCGTGGACCGCTGGGTCTGCGAGCGCTGCGGCCACCTGGCCGTCATCGAGGACTGGGACCTGCCGCTGTCCACGCCGGGCCCAAGTCACTGCTGGAACTGTGGCGGCAGCGTGCGCGGCGCGGCCTGCATGTCCTGCGGGCTGACCCCGGGCGAGGCCAGGGCGGTGCACCGGGAGCTGCGCGACCTGATCGACCCGGAGCTCAGCATGCTCGAGGCGGCGGCGGTCGCCAGCGAGGCTGGCCGGCAGTGCCTGGCGCTCAAGCTGGCCACCGGCGCGATGGTGAACGCGGACCACCGCGACGCAGCCCGCCTGCTCCGGCTGTCGCTGCTGCAGGACATGGGCGAGCTGGAGGCGGCGCTGGGAGACTGTCGCGTCTGGACCCAGGGCGAGGGCGCCCGCCTGTCCACCGCCTGGGCGGTGATGGGCGAGTTCCTCCTCGCCAACACGCGCGCCGGCGAGGCCATGGACGCCTTCAAGAAGGCGCTGAGTCTGGACCCCCACGATCACTCCACCCGCGCTCGGCTGGCGCGGCTGCTCTACGGCCAGGGGCGCTACGGCCAGGCCCGTGAGTTCGCCGAGTCGGCCGTGCGGCAGGGCGAGGGCGAGGCTCGGGCGCTGGCTCTGGGTGTGCTCGTCCGCTACGCCGTGCACCTGTATCGCCAGGGGGACAGCGCGGCGGTGCGCGAACTGCAGGGCTCGCTGGGCGACGACGTCGTCGGCGAGGAGGCCACCCTGCTGGGGCTCCGAGCCTGGCTCGAGGCCGATCGCGGCGAGCTCGAGCCGGCCCGGGCGACGCTGCGCGCCGCGTATGAGCTGGACAACGAGAACCCCATGGTGCTGGAGCTCAAGGAGCCGCTGGGCGTGCGTCGCTGGACCTGGTGGTCCTGGAGCTGATCCTCCAGACGATCACCACGCTGACCAGCACGAGCACGGTCCAGCTAAGGAGCTTGTCTTCGGGCACCCAGGTCCAGCCCGTGTCCTGTCGGGGGTAGCGCCAGGAGCCGAAGGCCGTGCCCCAGTTCTCCGCCATCCAGACCGCGCCACCCAGCAGGGGGAAGACCAGCAGCAGCGGCAGCTTGCGCACGCCCGCCAGGTCCGTCTCGAGCCGGGACCGCCAGAACAGCGGCAGGGCGAGCAGGACCACCAGCGGCTTCAGGTCCGGCATCCACACGTTGGTCCAGAAGTTCAGGTAGGCCAGGCCGGTGAGAGCCAGGGTCAGCCCCAGGTGGGGCGGTTCGACCATGCGCAGCTCGAGGCGCTTCCAGAGAGCCAGGAAGAAGCTGCCGATGCTGGCGTACATGAAGCCCGAGTACAGGGGCACGCCCAGCACCTTGGACAGGCCGGGCTCCGGGTAGGACCAGCCGCCGTGGCCCACCTTCCACATCTCCAGGGTCACGCCCATCAGGTGGAACAGGAAGATGGCGCCCAGCTCGGCGGTGGTCTCGATCTTCAGCAGCCACATGCCGAGCTGCCAGCCCAGGAAGGCCAGCAGCAGCAGGTCGTAGCGGTGGACCCCGGGGACCTGCGCGAAGCGGGTCAGGGCGATCATGCCCAGCACGAAGCCGGGGAAGGCAGAGGCCTCGAGCAGCGCCCGGACCAGACGGCCAGACGGGGTCACAGCTGGCTGCGCAGGAACGCCACCGCCTTGGCCTGGTTGTCGGCCACGTTGGCCTCGAGGGCCTTGGCGACGGCCTTGCCGACGCCGAACAGCTGCACGGCGACCTTCACCTCGCAGGTCCGGAGGCAGCCCTTGGCGGTGGCATCGACCCAGAAGCGCCCCTCCACCCGGATGCGCTCGCCGCCCGGCTGCATGTGGAAGTGCCAGACCCGCCCGTCGAAGCGGCCGGTCTCGACGTAGCGGGGCTCGCCCATGGCCTTCTCGACGATCCGCGGCAGCCCCGGCGGCTTCAGGCGCAGCTGCTGGTCCCGCTCCTGTCCACGCTGGGTGTGCGAGAGCAGCTCGAACTCCGTGAAGCCCAGGCCCTGCCGGTACAGGCGCTCCTGGAAGCCCTCGGAGAAGTAGAGATCCCAGAAGGCCTGGGGGCTGCAAGGCAGCTCGTCGCGAACGGTCAGCATGGGTCCTCCACGAGGCAGCGGGCGGTGCACTCGGCGCCGGGCACGGTCACGAGCAGGCCCGAGGCGGCTCGGACGTGGTCCAGCAGGTCCGTGGCCTCGCTGTAGGAGCCCACGGTGTAGCCCCGCGGGGCCAGGTCGACGGTCTCGAGCTCGGTGGTGGTCAGCAGGCCGTCGGCGTCGGCGTCGGCGTCCTCCCAGGGCTGAGCCCGCGCTCGGCCCTCGCCGTCGATGAGCGAGTCCGAGAACAGCCGAGCCAGCTCCACCTGGGCCGCGAGCGGCTGGGCGGGGTCCGGCTCGTAGGGCTGCTCCAGCTCGCAGACGGTCCGCGTGTCCGCGAAGGACTCGAGCTCAAAGGCGACGGGCCGGGAGCAGGTGACCTCGCCCGCGACGATCACCGAGGCGCCCTGATCGGCCAGGGCTTCGGCGCCCTCGTCCACCCGATCCGGGGCGCCGTGACGAGCCAGGGTGAGGCTGACTTGCCCGTAGCTGGTGGGCTCGGCGAGGCCCGGTGCGAGCGCATGTGAGCCGGGGATGGCCAGGTTCAGCGCCGAGAACGAGTCTCCGGCGGGCTGCTCGCCCAGGGTCGCGCCGCCCAGCACGACCAGGGCTTGATCGAAGTCCACGCTGCAGCCGTCGTCGGTCTCGAGGTGCAGGGAGACCTCCTGCACCTCGACGGCCCACTGCCCCGCGCAGCCCAGCAGGAGCAGGGTCACTCGGCCTCCTGGATCGAGGCGGTCCAGGCCAGCCCCGAGCGCAGGCCGAAGGCCAGGACCGCGCCGTTGTCGCCGTCGCTCTCGGTCAGGAGCCCGTCGCCGTCCACGTCTCCTGCGCTCCAGTCCAGCGAGGCCAGCGCGAGCAGGGCGTCGAACCCTATCGTGAGCTGCCCCGGGGGGATCTCCTCCGAGGGGCGCTCGTCCAGCACCTCTCCGCCGTAGATGCGGCCGTCCAGGTCCGGGCCCAGGGCCAGCTCGAAGCTCAAGGGGCCGTCCTGGAGCTGGACCTGCCCCTGGAGCTCGGCCTGGGTGATCTCGCCCCGGAGCTCGGTCCAGCCCGAGGGCCAGAGCTCGGCGGTCTGCAGCTGCAGGGCCTCGCCGAGCAGATCTAGCTCCGTCTCGCCGGGCACGCGCCCCACCTCCAGGCCCTGGGCGTCGACGAGGTGGAGGTCCTGCACGCCGAGCAGGCCCAGCTCGAGCTCGACGACCGAGGAGCTGAAGTCGGAGCGCAGGGTGGCGGGGATCCGGAGCGCCTCCTCCGAGGCGCAGGCGAGCAGGACCAGGATCAAGGCCTGACCTCGGCGTCCTCGTCCTCGACGTAGCCGAGCGCCTTCAGCGACTCGGCCACCTCGTCGTCAACGCCGACCAGCTGCATGCCCTCGGCGGGGACCGGGGCCACGGCGTAGCCCATGCGCCAGCTCCGGCCGCCCAACTGCGCGCTCCACAGGCGGTGGGTCCGTCCGTCGGCCAGGGGCGGCGAGGCCGCAGGCGCGGCCACGGCCGTCTCGTCCCCCAGCTTCAGCTCGAGGCCGCCGATGTCCTGGATCGAGCCCTTGGGCACCAGGTAGAGCTCGCGGCTGCCTGTGCTGCCCGCGGCGAAGACCACCGAGACGCTGCCGTCCGGGAGCACCTGGGCGACCATCTTCGACTTGGCGAAGGGGTCCTGGCCCAGCCAGGCGTGCTCGAAGCCCGAGGGGTGGGTGATCAGGACGACCTGGTCCTGTCGGGGGCCCGGGGTCTTGCTGGCGATGTCGAAGCGCCAGGCGAGGGGGCTCTCCTGGTCGAGGCCTTCGCCCAGGGTGCGCCGCAGCGGCGCCAGAGGGATCTCGCCCCGTAGATCGTCCTGCTCGCCCGGGTCGCGCGTGAGGTCGTAGACCTCCTCCCTGCCTTCGTGAATCGTCCACTTCAGGCCCTGGGCGATCACCCCCCAGCGCTCCTCGCCGTAGAGCGGGCGTCCGGCGCTGTGAGGCCGCTGACGCAGCGTCTCCAGCGCGGCGGGCTCGCCCTTGGCGGCGGGCAGCAGGCTGAGCCCGTCCATCCTGGGGTCGGCGGGCAGGCCCAGCAGATCCAGGATCGTGGGGCTGAGGTCCATGATCGAGACGGGCGCGTCCACCCGCGAGGCGTCCAGGTCGGGGCTGCTGAGGATCAG
>CALGIB010000419.1 GCA_937915955.1 uncultured Pseudomonadota bacterium | reverse complement strand
CCGTGCCCTGCGCGCGGGTCGTGAAGAAGGGCTCGAAGACCTGGGCGCGCAGCTCCACGGGCACGCCGGGCCCGTCGTCGGCCAGCTCCAGCCAGCCCGGTCCGCCGCGCAGCACCACCCGGGAGGCGCCGGCCTGCTCGGCGTTCCGCAGCAGCCCCAGCAGGACCCGGTCCCAGCTCTCGGGCAAAGGGTGCGCGACCAGCTCGCAGCCCACCTCGAGGCCCGAGCCCGACAGCGCCAGCGCCCGCTCCACCAGAGCCTCCTGCGGCAGCTCCCCCGTCTGCCTCGGCGCCGGTCGGCTCAGGTCCAGGATGTCCCCCACGAAGCGATCCAGCCGGTCCACCTCCTCGACGATGAAGGCGCAGGCCTCGGCCGAGGCCAGGCTGTCCTCGGCGATGAGCTCCGCCGAGCTGCGGATGACCCCCAGCGGGTTGCGCACCTCGTGGGCGACCCCGGCGGCCATGCGCCCCAGGCTGGCCAGCTTCTCGGCCTCGATCAGCCGCGCCTGCTGGTCTCGCAGCTGGTCGCGGGCGTCCGTCAGCCGGCCGATGGCGAAGCCCAGCCCGCCGAAGCTGAGCGCGAAGAAGCCCATGACCGGCCAGGTCACCACCCGCCCGTCCAGCACCATCTCCAGCCCCAGCAGCTCCAGCAGGACGCCGTCCCCCAGGCCGAGGACGACACCCAGGGCGAAGCCGAAGAGAGCTCGGGTGGACATGGCGGAAGCCTAAAGCCTCAGGCCGCCTGCCGCCGGGCCAGGTAGGCCAGCAGGCCCGCCGAGCCCGTCGTCAGCACGCCGGCCATCCAGCCCCAGGGCGCCAGCCCGCGCTCCCTGGCGTCGTGGAACATCCACACCAGCACCGCCGCAAAGACGATGCCCAGATCGGTCATCGCGAGCACGCCCGCCGGCGTCTCCAGCAGCGCGGCGAAGGTCTCGATCAGGCCCCCGTGGCTCCACACCGCCCACACCGTCACACCCATGAAGTCCAGAGCCAGCAGGCTCAGCAGCGCGCTCTTCCAGTTCATCTCGGCCTCCTTGTCCTGGGGTCGGTCCGTCCGACCCCGCGCCCACTCTCAGGCAAGCCTCGTGCCAGCCCCGAGAGGCCCCTGCTGAGGCGGATCTCCGCTCAACCTGTCTCCCGCGGTGTTGCGCGCGCGCCGCCGGCGTTGCGGCGCTGCAACGTCCACGGTTACGGGCGGGGTCCCCTCACAGATACCGGACGGCCCATGCTCTTGTTCCTGCTTCATCTCGCCTGCCAGCCCGCCACTCCCGAGCGCATCCCCGGCGAGCTCGCTCGCACGGGCGAGACCCTCGAGACCGTCAACGGCGAGCCCGTCACCCGCGGCATGCTGGACGCGATGCTCTCGGCCATGCCCGCCGATGTGCGCACCCAGATCGAGGAGCAAGGGCAGATCGGCCAGCTCCAGGAGCAGCTGGTCACCCAGGAGCTGCTCTACCAGGAGGCCCTTCGGCTGAACCTCCACAAGGAGGCGGACGTCCAGGTCATCCTGACCTTCGCCGAGCGCGAGGCCCTCGTCGAGGCCATGCTGCGCCGGATCGCCGACGAGCAGACCACCGACGAGGCCATGCTGGCCTGGTACGAGTCGCACAAGGTGCAGTTCCGCCGCGACGAGGTGAAGTTACGCCAGATCGTGGTCGACACCGAGGCGGACGCCAACGCGGTGGTCGAGGCGGCCAAGGCCGGCAGCGACTTCGCCGAGCTGGCCAAGAGCAAGTCCGTGGACCCCGCCACCGCCGAGAAGGGCGGCGAGGTCGGCTGGGTGCCGCGCTCGCAGATGCCGCCGGACCTGAAGGCCGCCCTGGACAGCGCCGGCAAGGGCGCGGTGGTCGGACCCATCGCCGCCATGGGCAAGCAGATCGTGCTCCAGGTCGAGGACGCCCGCGAGGTCGTGCCCTTCGAGGACGTCAAGGACCAGATCAAGCCCCAGGTCCAGCAGGAGCTGGTGCGCGCCTGGGTCGCCGAGCTGCAGGACGCCAACGCGAACGCCGGGGCCAGCGTCGAGGCCCCCGTGCCCGGCGCGGCCGCCGCGGCGCCGACCGAAGGCGCCCAGTGAGCGATGCTCCCGGCCGGCGCTGGATCCTCGTCCTGGGCGCGAGCTCGGGCTTCGGGGGGGCCAGCTGCCTGGCCTTCGCCGAGGCGGGCTACGACGTCCTGGGGGTCCACCTGGACCGCAAGGGCACGCTGCCCCTGGCCACGGCCGTCGTCGAGCAGGTCCGGGCCATGGGCCGACAGTGCCACTTCTTCAACGTGAACGCCGCCGACGAGGAGCGCCGGGAGGAGGTCTTGGACCAGGTCGCCGCCCTGCTGGCCGAGCACGGCGGCACGATCCAGGTGCTGCTGCACAGCCTGGCCTTCGGCAGCCTGGTGCAGATGGCCGACCCCGAGGCCAAGCACCTGCTCCAGCCGCGCCAGTTGACCATGACGCTCGAGGTCATGGCGCACAGTCTCATCTGGTGGTCGCGCGACCTCGTACAGAGGAAGCTGATGATCCGTGACGGTCGCATCTTCGCGATGACCAGCTTCGGCTCCGTGGTCGCCGCCCCCACCTACGGGGCCGTGAGCGCAGCCAAGAGCGCGCTCGAGAGCCACATCCGCCAGCTCGCGGTGGAGCTGGGGCGTCACGGAGTCCGCGCGAACTCGATCATGGCCGGGGTCACGGACACCCCCGCGCTCCGCAAGATCCCGGACCACGAACACATGCTGTCCGAGGCCTCGCGCCGGAACCCCAGCGGGCGCATCACCACGCCCGAGGACGTGGCGGCGGCGCTGGTCGACCTGGCGCGACCCGGGCTGCACTGGATGACCGGGAACGTCATCCGGATCGACGGCGGCGAGGGCGTGGTCGCGTGAGCCTCAAGGGCACGCTGCAGCCGCCCTTCGCCGCGTGGCTGACCTCCTTGGCTCGCCAGGACCGCCGCCGGAGCCGAGCGGAGGCCTGGCGCAAGCTGACCCGGCGTCCCTACGAGCTGTCCTGGTGGCACCGCGCCGACAGCCCCCAGAGCTACGTGCTGGCCCAGGCCCTGCCCGCGCTGCTGGAGCGCTTCCCCGATCTGGTGCTGCGCCCTCGCCTCATCGCGCCCCCGGCGGCCGAGGCCATGGCCGACCGCGACCGCTGGCAGCGCTGGGCGCTCACCGATGCCGGCGAGCTGGCGCGCACCTACGGCCTGGTCCCGCCCTCCCAGCTGCCTCGCC
>CALGIB010000418.1 GCA_937915955.1 uncultured Pseudomonadota bacterium | reverse complement strand
GGAAGCGGCTGAGCGGGCGACTGCTGGAGAAGTACGGGCGACGTCGGTACTTCCTGCAGCGGTGGCCGTCGAGCAAGGCGATGACGGCGGTGCGCGACAAGGTGCGGCGGCTGGTCGGCCCTCACCGGAACGGGGTGAAGGATGTGCGGGTGCTGATCCGCGACCTGAACCCCCTCCTCCGGGGATGGGGCGGCTACTTCCGTACTGGGAACGCTGCGAAGAAGTTCAACCAGCTGGATGGCTTCGTCTGGTTGCGGCTCAGACGCTTCCTCGCGAGGCGAAAGGGCCGTCACCTCAAGGCGGGTGAGGCCGGCAGATGGGACCGTGACTTCTTCTGGGACCTGGGACTCTTCCGCCTCCGTGGAACCGTCCGCTATCCGGGGGCTGCGTAATGCTGCGACTCGAGACGTCGCCCGTGAGCCGTGTGCGGGAAAACCGCACGCACGGTTCGAAAGGGGGCCTCCTACCAACCCTGACTGCCACGGCCCGAAGGGTCTGGTAGGAGGTCTACCAATGCAAACGACTGCCTCGAGCTCCGCGTGGGCTGGGACCCTTGGGTCCTTCGTCGCCACACCCGCCGACTTCATCTTCGACCGCCTTGTCTCGTTCCTCCCCGACGCGGGGCGCGCGCAGCACCAAGCGTGGCGGCAGGAGCTTGGAGTCCTCCAAGAGCAAGGCGCCCAGGTCATCGAGGTCCATCCCCCGGCGGGCCAGCACGGCACGGTCCTGGAGTACATGCTGCCGAAGGAGGCGGGTCGCCGGCCCGACGTCCTCGTCCTGCAGGACGGTCGCCTCGTGGTCCTGGAGTTCAAGCAGGGCGGCCTGCTGAGGCACGTCGATCTCGACCAGACGCAGGCCTACGCCAGGGACCTGGCCAACTATCACTCAGCCTGCGCGGACATCGACGTCATTCCGGTGCTTGTGCTCTGCGGGGCGGGCGCTCCCGACAAGACGGTCCAGGGGGTTCGCGTGGTCCCAGCGAGCAAGCTCGCGTCGACCCTGGTCGAGCTCGCCCGCGAGGCCGGCGGCGCCCCGATGGACCTCGCCTCGTTCCTGGCCGGGGTCTACGCGCCCTTGCCGAGCCTGGTGGCGGCGGCGCGCATGCTGTTCGAGAATCTGGAGCTGCCGCAGATCCGCCGCGCCCACAGCGCGGGCGTGAACGACGCGGTGGAGCTCGTGCTGGGGAAGGCGACCACCGTCCGTGAGACGGGCGGCCGCCAGCTCGTCCTCCTGACTGGCGTGCCGGGCGCCGGGAAGACGTTGGTCGGTCTTCAGGTAGTCCACAGCGCGGCGTTGGAGGCGGGCTTCCGCTTCGCCAGCCGGAGGGAGCGGGGCGCTCCGGCGACGTTCCTGTCGGGAAACGGCCCCCTCGTGCAAGTCCTGCAGGCCGCGCTGCAGAGCACGGCGTTCGTGCAGGACATGCACCGCTACATCCGGGAGTACGGGCTGGAGCACCCCGAGCGCGTGCCCCTCGAGCAGCTGATTGTGTTCGACGAAGCGCAGCGCGCGTGGGACGGGCCGAAGATCGAGGACTTCTACGCGGACAGGCTGAGGGGCAGAGCAGGGGTCGACCTGAACCGCTCCGAGCCCGATCTGCTGATCGAGGTCGCCGGCCGGATCGAAGGCGGCGCCCTGGTGTTCGCGCTGGTCGGGACCGGCCAGGAGATCCACACGGGCGAAGAGGGCGGGGTCGGGCAATGGGCCGCTGCGATCGCCCGTGCGTCGGGAGAGTGGAGCGTCACCGGGCCATCATCTCTGGCGCCGCTCTTCGAGAGCCACGGCGTGGGGTTCGCTGAAGACGACCGGCTGGATCTCGACACCGGACTGCGGGCGCATGCGGCGATGGATCTGCACCGGTGGGTTGAGCTGGTCCTCGACGAAGGCGACTTCGATGCGGCCGCTCCCCTTGCTGCGGCTCTGCGGCAGGCGGCGTTCCCGATCTACGTCACGCGGGATCTATCGGGAGCCTGCTCCTACGCACGAGAGCGATTCGGCGGGGAGCAGCACCGGCGCTTTGGGGTCCTGGCGTCTTCGAAGGCCAAGAACCTCGGTCCCCACGACCTCGATCCAGGTTTCCAGGCGACAAGGCGCATTCGCATCGGGAACTGGTTCAACGACGAACCGGAGAGCGCCCGGTCCTGCTGCCAGCTGGTCGACGTAGTCACCGAGTTCCAGTGCCAGGGCCTCGAGCTCGATCTCCTGATCGTCTGCTGGGGTGACGACTTCTGGTGGCAGGGCTCGAGCGGATGGGTGTCCAGACCTGCGCGGCGGAACCGGCTCGTTCACGACCCCCACCGGCTGCGCCTTAACGCCTATCGAGTCCTGCTCACCCGCGGGCGCGAGGGCCTCGTGATCTTCGTCCCGCCCGAGCCGGCGGCGCGCATGGATCCCGATCCGGCAATTCCCTTCTTCTTCGCGGCGTCC
>CALGIB010000417.1 GCA_937915955.1 uncultured Pseudomonadota bacterium | reverse complement strand
GGCGGTCGCGGGGGCGGCGATGCAAGTCTCGAAGGCGTCGAGGTCCAGGCCCAGCTCCCGAGCCATGAAGCTCAGGTCGTCCGGAGAGAGGTAGGCCTGGTTCGCGAACATCTGCCGGTTCATCTCCCAGAAACGCCCCTGCGCCTGTGCGCAGATACCCGCCGCGGCCGCCCCACACGCGTACTCGTGCATGGCCCGGGAGACGTTGGCGTTGCAGTCCTTGGACAGCGGGTAGTTCTTGAAGATCACCTTCACGTCGGGGTGCAGGTGCACCAGCTCCTTGAGCTGGGGGCTGACGAGGCCGCAGTGGGGGCACTCGTAGTCGGCCCACTCGACGATCGTGTAGGTGGCGTTCGGGTCACCCCAGACCGGCTCGTTGCCGCGGATGACCACGCGGCCCTGGGGCTTGCTGAAGAGCTGGGCGTAGTCCTCGGCTCCGGCGTCCGGGGAGATGTCGACGCCGCCCTCGCCCCCGCAGGTCAGGGCTCCGAGCCCGGTGACGGCCAGGAAGGTCAGGGCTCCGACGGAGAGGCTGCGATCCGGACCCTCGGCCGTCACGGCTTGCTTCTTTGCCAGCGCCCCGGCGACGAGCAGCAGCACGCTGAGGCCGTAGGTGGAGATGCAGAACAAGCACCAGGCTCCGAGCTGCATGCTGGCCCAGCCCAGGAACAGGGCGTAGAGCGTGGCGGCTGCGCCGCCCCAGAGGACGGGGACGTGGGCCTTGAGGAAGCGGGGGCGCTCCAGCCAGCCGAGCAGGCCGATGACCGCGATCGCGGCGTAGAAGCCGAGGCCCAGCAGGGCGATGGGAATCCCGGCGATCTCGCTGTGTTCGCTGGTGTTGACCAGGTCGCAGTTGAAGACCTCGTCCACGTTGCAGACCGAGCCTGCGGGGCTGTGGTGCTGACGCGTCAGGTAGCCCGAGATGAGCAGGCCGAGGGTGCCCGCGGTGCTGGCGCCCAGCAGCGGATGGTGTGCGATGGCGGCGCCGGTCAGGGCCCAGATCGCGATGATGAGGGCCACCAGGCCGAGCGCCGCAGAGTCCCCGCCCCAGGTGACCGTGGCCACCACCGCGGCGAGCACGGCGAGGGCTGCAAGGCCCATCGACGCCATCTTCCTCATCGGTCCTCCAGGGGCGGCGTCGTATCCGGGTGGACCCGGCCTGTCAGTAGCGGCCGCGGGCCATCTCCCGCGAGGACTGCTGCTGCTTGAGGCTCTCGCGCTTGTCGTGATGCTTCTTGCCCTTTCCGAGGCCGATCTCGAGCTTGAACAGCGAGCCGCGCAGGTAGAGCGCCAGGGGGATGACGGTCAGGCCCTTCTCCCGCGTCGCGGCGAAGAGCCTCTTGATCTGCTTGCTGTGCAGCAGCAGCTTCCTGCTCCGGTCCGTCTCGTGGTTGTTGTACGAGGCGTTGGGGTACTCGGGGATGTTGGCGCCCACGAGCCAGGCTTCGCCTTCGCGGATCTTGACGTAGGCCTCGGCGATGGTCGCCTTCCCGGCCCGCAGCATCTTGACCTCGCTCCCTGTCAGGCAGAGCCCCGCTTCGAAGCGCTCCATCAGCTCGTAGTCGAAGCGCGCCCGCTTGTTCCTGGCGATCATCTTCACGCCGGGATCGCCGGTCTTCTTCGTCTTGCTCACGAGGGCTCCGAGCGCGCTTCGGGACCATCTAAGGCCGCTGGAACCGGCCGGGAAGGGGCTCGGGCGGAGCGCCGTGGAGGGAAGGGGAGAAAAGCCGATGATCGGGGAAGAAAGTGGTTGAATGTGGAGGGGTGGAGCGGTACTTTTCCTCAGAACAGGAGGACGGTGGAGAGGAAGGGATCGCTTGCCTCTCCGGCCGATGCTCAATGAACGCTGCCAGGTCACCACGTCGCTCGATGCCAAGGGGCGCCTCGCCCTCCCGGCCAAGCTGCGTCACAAACTCGAGGAACAGGGAATTGATGCTCTCGTGCTCACCTGCGATGTCGACGGAGGCCTCAAGGGCTTCACGCTCGACTACTGGCAGGAGCACGTGGAGGGGCCCATGCGGAACCGCTCCCCCTTCGATCGCAGCGCCCAGCCCTACCTCTACGCCATCCTGGCCGACGCGGAGGACGTCTCGGTCGACCGCCAGGGCCGCATGCGCGTGCCGGCCCGTCTCCGCGGTCGCGCCGGCCTGGAGCGAGAGCTCGTCTTCGTCAGCATCATGGATTGGATCGAGCTGTGGGAGCCTCAGGCCTGGGAGGCTCGTCAGTCCCGCGCCCGGCACGCGTACGACAGCCAGCAGTCCGGGAATGGCTGACGCGCCGCACCGCAGCGTCCTCCTGGACGAGGTCGTCGCCGAGATCCAGCCCGCCGAGGGCATGGTCTGCCTGGACCTGACCCTGGGCTGGGGCGGGCACAGCGAGGCGCTGCTTCGCGGTGGCGCGACCGTCGTGGGCGTGGATCGCGATCCGGCCGCCATCGCCGCGGCCCGTGAGCGCCTGGCCCCCTTTGGCGACCGCTTCACTCCACTCCACTCCACGTTCGCCGACGCGCTGCGCACCCTTGCCGGTCCTTTCGACGCGATCCTGGCGGACCTGGGTGTCTCCTCGCCCCAGATTGACCAGGCCGAGCGTGGCTTCAGCTTTCGCTTCGAGGCTCCGCTGGACATGCGAATGAGCCAGGCCGGCCTCAGCGCGGCCGAGCTCCTGGAGCAGGTGGACGAGACCGAGCTGACTCGCATCCTCCGCAGCTACGGCGAGGAGCGGCACGCTCGCCGCATCGCCGCGGCCATCCTGGCGGCCAAGCCCGTCACGACCACCGGGCAGCTCGCTTCGGTGGTCTCTGCGGCCATGCCCGGCGGCAAGCCTCAGAAGATCCACCCCGCCACGCGCACCTTCCAGGCCCTGCGTATAGCGGTCAACGACGAGCTGGGGCAGCTCCGTGAGCTCCTCGACCGCGCCCCCGGGCTCCTCGCCTCGGGCGGCCGGGTGGCCATCATCAGCTTTCACTCGCTGGAGGACGCGGCCGTCAAGGCCCGCTTCCGCGAGCTCAGCGGGGTGGGCACGCCTCGGGACCCCTATGGGCACCCGGTGGTCGCCCCGGAAGGACGACAGGTCACCCGAAAGGCGATCCAGTCCAGCGACGGGAACCCCCGAGCACGCAGCGCGCGGCTCCGGGTCTGGGAGAAGACCTAGCGGTCGCGGCGCAGAAGCAGCAGAAGAGCCTCGAGCAGAACCAGAAGCAGCAGCGGCAGTGGAGAGTGAGATGCAGCGTGGGCGTGAACTCAGCAGTGCCTGGGTGGGCTACCCAACCCGCCCCTTCGTCGGTGTGACCCTCGCTGGGGTCGTGCGGTACGTGGTGTTCGGCGCCCTGCTGGTCGCCAGCCTCATGTTCTATGTCTGGTCGCGGGTCGATGTGCGCGCCCGCGCCGCCGATCTCGAGACCGCACGCGAGCACCTCTCCGAGCTCCGGACGGACCAGGACCGACTCAGCCTGGAGCTGGCCGCCCGCCGCGATCTGGCGGCGCTGGACGCCGTCGGCGCGCGCCTTGGCCTCGTGAGCGAGGTCGACGTCGTCGCGGTGAACAGACCGTGAGCTTCTTCGCCCAGGGCCCCGTGCGATCCGAGGACGTGGACACCGTGCTCGGTCGCGCGCGGCACCGCTCGACGGTCGTCATGGCGGTCGTCGGGCTGGGCTACACCGTGCTCGCGCTGCGGGCCGTGCCGTTGATGCTCATGCCGGACGACCGACTTCAGGCCCAGGCCGCCACCCAGTTCCAGGAGGCCAAGGAGGTCCGGGCGCCGCGCGGCGACATCCTCGCCCGTGACGGCACCGTGCTCGCCACGACGGTGCGCATGCCGGGGCTGCACGCCGACCCCTCGCACATCCCCCAGGGCCGGATCGACGAGATCTCGCTGGAGCTGTCCCGCCTCATTCCCGTCGAGGCCGACGTCATCGCCGAGCAGCTCTCGCGCTCGCACCGGCAGGACGTGCTGCTGTCCGAGCAGATCTCGCCCGACGCCATCGCCCCGATCGAGGCGCTGGACCGAGCCCTGAACGAGGACATGGAGGAGAAGAAGAACCTGTTCTGGAGCCCCGAGGAGCCCGTCCGCTACTACCCGGGCCGCGAGCTGGGGGCCCAGGTCCTGGGCATCGTCGCCCGCAACGGCACCGGCGTCGAGGGCATCGAGTCCCGGCTGGACTCCGACCTGAAGGGGAGCACGTTCCGCTTCCTCCAGGAGCGGGACCGTCGCGGTCGTTCGATCAGCACCGAGCTGGAGACCCGCAGCCGCGCCCACGCCGGCGACTCGGTCACCACGACGCTGGACCCCTACGTGCAGCGCGCCGCTGAGGACGCCCTGGACGAGCTCGTTGAGCGCTCCGAGCCGCTGTCCGCCACGGCCGTCGTCATGGACGTGCGAACGGGCGAGATCCTGGCCATCGCCAACCGACCCACGACCAACCCCAACGACCGGGCGGGGCGCGACAGCGCAAAGATGCGTAACCACGCGGTCGCCGACGCCCACGAGCCGGGCTCGGTGCTCAAGCCCTTCGTGGTCGCGCTGGCGGTCGAGGATGGGCTGGTCAGCCCCGAGTCGCTCATCGACTGTGAGGGGGGGCGCTTCAGCATCGGCCGCACCACCATCCGCGATGACCACGCCCACGGGGTGGTCACCGTCTCCGAGGTGGTGAAGTACAGCAGCAACATCGGCACCGCCAAGCTGGCCTTCGAGCTGGGCGCGGAGCGGGTCATCGGGGGCCTGAAGGACTTCGGCTTCACGCGCTACACCGGCGTGCCGCTGCCCGCCGAGGTCCCCGGCTTCCTGCGCGACCCCGCTACCATCAAGCCCATCGAGCTGGCCACGACCGCCTTCGGTCAGGGCATGACCGCCACGGCCCTTCAGCTCGCCTCCGGCCTTCAGACGCTGGGCAACGGCGGCGTCCGCATGCAGCCGCTCCTGGTCACCCGGATCGAGGACCGCCACGGTCAGCTCGAGTTCAGCGCGCGGCCCGAGGAGCTGGGGCGTCCGATCTCTCAGCTGACCGCCGAGCAGACCGTTCAGATGATGGCCACGGTGTTCGAGGACGGCGGAACCGGCCAGCGAATCCGGATCCCGGGCTACACCGCGGCGGGCAAGACGGGCACCGCCCAGAAGGTGGTCGATGGCCGCTACTCGCCCACCGCCCGCGTCGCGAGCTTCATCGCCGTCGCCCCGGCCACGGACCCGCGCATCGCCATCGTGGTGATGGCCGACACACCGACCAAGGGCAGCCGCTACGGCGGCACCGTCTCCGGGCCCGCCTTCCAGCTCATCGCCGAGCGCACCCTGCGCTACCTCGGGGTCGCCCCCGACCGCCTGGACGAGGACCCGCTGCCCGCCGTCCAGGCCGAGGAGACGCTGAGCCTGCCCCCGGTCGCTGAGCTCAGCTGGACCGAGTCCGGCGAGCTCCGCATCCCCGACTTCTCCGGCATGTCCATGCGCGATGTGCTCGTCGCTGTGGACGGCTCCGGCTTGTCCCTCGCGGTCCGCGGAAGCGGCTCCGCGAGCTCCCAGAGCCCCCCTCCGGGCTCACCCCTTCGGCCGGGCGACCGGCTCGAAGTCCGCTTCGACTAGAAGCACCGCTCTTTCTCAGGTCTCATATGGGTTTTCGAAGCCGGAGGTCAGCTCGCTGACCTCGAGCTTCGGGATGTTCGAGCGCTTCCCACCGCGCCCGACCGAAGACTGCTGGCTCCGCCCGGAGTCGGCTGCACCCCCTCGGCTCCCCGCTGAGTGGCTGCTCTTTGGTCGCCCCCCGCTGCCCGCCGTACCCCTTGCTGATGCTGTAGGCGCCAAGGGAAGCACCGGTCCTCGTTCATCCCAGCTTCTTCATCGCTCCCTCCTTGGCTCCCACGCGGGCCCCGGGGTCTCGAGCGGACCACCTCGCCGTCGCTTGATGGCACCCTTCCTGGGGGTCTCTCCGGGCCCGATTCCTGGGTCCGGTCCTCCGCCGGATGCGCTCCTTGGTGGACCGCTCGTCCCCCGCTGCCGCTGTCCCGAACTCGCTGAACCGCGACCTCGGGGCCCGCGTGGTGCTCCCTCCGGGGCGCTCGTGGAGGAGCTCGCTCGGTCTCGGGACTCGCTCCCGGACCTCGCCTTCGAAGCCCCCGCAAGGGTTGGCGGCACCCCTGGGCACAATGCCCTGGAACACTTCCAATCCCGCGTGACTCCCTGGTTGCCACCCAGGGGTGCCGTTTCCCTCCCTTGCCTGACCTGTCCGTCGTTCTCTGCCCGCCCACCCCTCCGCCCTCCCTCAGAACTCCCCCCGAATGCGCCTCGGTGACCTGCTCCAGCGGGTCGACCACACCGTCCTCGCCGGTTCCGTCGACCGCGATGTCCACCACCTCACCCAGGATAGTCGTCGGGTGCAGGGGGGCTCTGTCTTCGTCGCGGTGCCAGGGCGCCGGGTCGACGGGCACGACTTCGTGGCGAAGATGCAGGCCGCCGCCGTGGTCGTAGAGCGACCGGTGCCTGCCTCGGCCGGCGTGACAGTGATCCAGGTCCCCAGCGCTCGGGTGGCCATGGCCCAGCTCGCCTCGGCCCTCCATGGGGACCCCAGCCTTGACCTGCCGCTGGTCGCCTTCACCGGCACCAACGGCAAGACCACGAGCTGCTGGATGCTGGAGGCGATCGGGCGCGCCGCGGGGCTGAAGGTCGGCGTCATCGGCACGACGGGGAACCGCATCGACGGGCGCGAGCTGCCCGCGGCCTACACCACCCCCGAGGCCCCGGAGTGGCAGGGCCTGCTCGGCCAGATGCGCGGCTGCGGGCTGGTGGCTGCCGAGGTCAGCAGCATAGGGCTGGCCGCCCATCGGGTCGACGCGACGCGGTTCCGGGTGGCGGTCTACACGAACCTGTCCCAAGACCACCTGGACTGGCACGGCGACATGCAGGCCTACGCGCAGGCCAAGGCGCGCTTGTTCCGTGACTTCCAGGTCGGCCACGCGGTCCTGAACGCCGAGGACCCCGCGTGCCTCGGGCTGGCCCCCCTGGACATGCCGACCTGGACCTTCGGGGTCGAGGTCGGGGACGTGCACCTCGAGAGCCTCGAGCAAGACCTCAGGGGCTCGCGCGGCCGGGTGGTGGGCCCCTTCGGTTCGCTGGATCTGGAGCTCTCGCTGCTGGGGCGCTTCAACGTGCTCAACGCGCTCGGCGCGATCTCGGCCGCGGCGGCCCTGGGGCTTCCCACCCGCGCCATCGAGGAGGGCATCGCCTCGCTCCGAGCGGTCCCCGGTCGCCTGGAGCAGGTCCACGTGCGACCCGCCGTGCTCGTCGACTACGCCCACACGCCCGAGGCGCTCCGCACCGTGCTGGAGACGCTCAGGCCCCTGGTCGAGGGGCGGCTGGTCGTGGTCTTCGGCTGTGGAGGCGACCGGGACCGCGACAAGCGCCCGAAGATGGCGAGGGCCGCCTGCGAGCTGGCCGACCTGGTCATCGCGACCAGTGACAACCCCCGCAGCGAAGACCCCGAGGCCATCCTCGTCCAGGTGGCCCAGGGCCTGGACGAGGGCTCGCGGGTCGTCGTCGATCGGCGTCGGGCCATCGAGGTCGCGCTGGGCGAGGCCGGTCCCGACGACCTGGTCCTGATCGCGGGCAAGGGGCACGAGACCACTCAGGAGGTCGGCGGGGTCAAGCACCCCTTCGACGACCGCGCTGTGGCGCGAGAGGTGTTGGGATGACGTTTACGGCCGAAGAGCTGGCTCGCGCCACCGGCGGCGACCTGCGCCGCCCGGGCCCAGCCGGCGCCATCGTCACGGACACCCGCCGGCTCGAGCCGGGCAGCTGGTTCCTGGCTCTCCGGGGCGACCGCTTCGACGGCCACGAGTTCCTGGACCACGCGCGCATGGCGGGCTGCGCCGGCGTCATCGTGGACAGCGCCCCCGAGGACTGGGACCGGGGCCTGCTGGTGGTCCCCGACACCCTGGTCGCGCTCCAGGACTGCGCCCGCTTCGTGCGGAGGGACCTGCGCTGTCCCGTCGTCGGCATCACGGGCTCGGCGGGCAAGACCACCACTCGGGCGATGGTGGCCGAGGTGCTCTCGGCGCTGGGGCGCGTACACCAGACCGAGGGCAACCTGAACAACCACATCGGGCTGCCGCTGACTCTGCTGGCCGCGCCGGCCGACGTGGACGTGCTGGTGATCGAGATGGGCATGAGCGCGCCCGGCGAGATCGCGCTGCTTCAGGACATCTGCCAGCCGGACCTGCGGCTGATCACGAACGTCTCGGCCGCTCACCTCGAGGGCACCGGCTCCCTTCAGGGCGTGGCCAGCTGCAAGCAGGAGCTCTTCGACGGCGCGCGCGAGGGCGACGTGCTCCTGGTCAACCAGGACGATCCCCTGGTGCGGGCCATGCCGTTGCCTGAGGGCGTTCGGGTCGTGCGCTACGGATCCGAGACGGGCTGCGATCTGCGGTTGCGCCTGGCCCAGGTGGACGCCGAGAGCCTGGACACGCGCGTGCAGCTCGAGCTGCCTGATGGCGACACCCTGGTCGCCCGGATTCCCTCGCCGGGGCATCACCTCGCCCTGGACGCGCTGGCCGCCGCGGCCGTGGGCTGGGCGCTGCGCGTGCCCAAGGAGGCCATCGCTGAGGGGCTGTCCCGCTACCGGCCCGTAGGCATGCGCATGCGGGTCGAGCAGCGCGCCGGGTTGACCGTCCTCAACGACGCCTACAACGCCAACCCGGCCTCGATGAAGGCGGCCCTCGACACGCTCGCAGGGCTGACCGGGCGCCGTCGGGTGGCCCTGCTGGGGGACATGCTCGAGCTGGGCGCCACAGAGGCCGAGGCCCACCGCGAGATCGCCGAGTACGCCGCCTCGCTTGGGCTGGATCTGCTGGGGCTCTGCGGGCCCCGGATGGGCGCGCAGCGGCCAGACGCTTCGGGCCTGGTTCGGGCCGAGGACAGTCAGGCGCTGGGGGCGGCCGTCGCCGGCTTGCTCCGACCCGGGGACGTGGTGCTCGTCAAGGGCAGTCGCGGCGCGCGCATGGAACGGGTCTTGCTTCAGCTCGACCACGAGGAGGACTGATGCTGTACCACCTGCTCGTGCCGCTGGCGGACGAACACATCGCCTTCAACGTGTTCCGCTACACCAGCTTCCGGACCGCCTGGGCGATGATCACAGCGCTCGGCTTCTGCTACGCGCTGTACCCGCGCTTCATCGAGTGGATGAAGTCGCGCAAGCTCGCCCAGATCATCCGCGACGACGGCCCCCAGGCCCACATCGAGGCCAAGGTCGGCACCCCCACGATGGGCGGCGTGCCCATGCTCGCCGGCATCGCCGTCTCGGGCCTGCTCTGGTGTCGGCTGGACCAGCCCGTCGTCTGGATCGCGCTGACCGTCATGCTTGGCTACGGGCTCATCGGCTTCGTCGACGACTGGAAGAAGGTCATGGAGAAGTCCAGCGATGGCCTGGCCGGCCGCTGGAAGATCGTCGGTCAGGTCGCCTTCGGCCTGGGTCCGCTGGCCGCCGGCTACTACCTGGGCGTCATCACGCCCGAGGTACACCTGCCCTTCCTCAAGGGCGTCACGCTGGACTTCGTCGGCGTCACCGACGCCATCGGGCTGCCTGCGCTCGTCGGGGTGGCCGTCTACCTGGCCTTCGGGCTCTTCGTCCTGGTCGGCGCCAGCAACGCGGTCAACCTGACCGACGGCCTGGACGGGCTCGCCATCGGCCCCGTGATGACCAGCGCGGTGACCTTCGGCATCCTGGCCTACATCGCTGGACACGTCGGCTTCAGCGAGTACCTCCATGTGCCCAACGTCGAGGGCGCGGGTGAGCTGACCGTCCTGTGCATGGCGGTCGTCGGGGCCGGCCTGGGCTTCCTCTGGTACAACGCCTACCCCGCCCAGATCTTCATGGGCGATGTCGGCTCGTTGGCCCTGGGTGGCCTGCTCGCGGCCCTCGCGGTGCTCACCAAGCACGAGATCCTGCTGGCCCTGGTGGGCGGCGTGTTCGTGCTCGAGACGCTGTCCGTCATCATCCAGGTCGTGTCCTTCAAGACCACCGGCAAGCGCGTCTTTGCCATGGCC
>CALGIB010000416.1 GCA_937915955.1 uncultured Pseudomonadota bacterium | reverse complement strand
CTACTACGCCGTCTACGACGAGGCCAGGCAGGACACCGGCGAGCCGCCGGTCAAGCTGGACGAGCGCCCGTCGGACTACTTCGTGCCCATCAACCTGGGCATCGGCGCGGACTTCTTCATCACCCAGACGGTCGCCATCAAGCTGGACGCCCGCTCCTACCTGTACGTCGGCCCGGATCAGCAGTACGACCCGGACAACCCGACGACCGACAAGCGCCTCTACAACATGTTCATCGCGACGGCGGGGCTGGCTCTGTACTTCCCGAAGATGCCCGCTCGCATGAGCAACTTCTAGGCCGCAGGAGACCAGCATGCGCAACCACATCACGCTAGCGGCCCTGCTCCTCGGAGGCCTCGCTTTCAGCGCTCCGGCCTTCGCCCAGGACGACGACGACGACACCGAGTTCTCGGACGACTCCGAGGAGTCCGAGGAGTCCGAAGACGCGCTGGAGGAGATCCTCGGCGAGTCCCGAGAGGAGTCCGTCGGCTCCGAGCAGGACGCCCTCCGTCGGGGCGACATCGACGATCGTATCGGCGTCCAGGACGAGACCATCGTCGAGGACCGGACCGAGCAGACCCGACGGGTCATCAAGACGCTTCAGCGGAAGTCGTTCCTGAAGCTGGGCCGCTTCGAGGCGAGCCCGAACATCGGCTTCGTCACGAACGACCCCTTCCTGAACCGCTACATCGGGGGCGCTCGGCTCGGCTACCACGTCACCGAGATCTTCGCGATCGAGCTCGAGGCGGCCTACAGTCCCGATCTCGGCGAGGCTGACTGGAAGCCGCTGACAAAGCAGCTGGTCAGAGAGAACCACGTCTCTCCCGACATCAGCAAGCTCATGCTGATCAGCAACGCGACCTTCCAGTTCTCCCCGATCTACGGAAAGGTCGCCTTGCGGGGCAACAACATCATCACCTTCGACATCTTCGGCGCCTTCGGAATGGGCATCACGCGGACCAAGGACGACCTCGACGCCCTCCAGGCCGAGAACGACCCCATCGCGCAGAAGACCGAGGTCCAGATCCAGCCGACCACCAACTTCGGTGGCGGCGCCCGCATCATCTTCAACGACACCGTCGCCATCCGCGTCGATGGCCGCTCGCTGGTCTACATCGAGACGGTCAACAGCACCACGCTGGAGATGAAGAACAACTTCATCCTGAGCGGCGGCGTCAGCTTCTTCTTCCCGCAGATGGACTAAGCCATGAAGACTCGCAACCTCATCGGCGCGATCGGCCTGGGACTGGCTCTCTTCGGGAGCCAGGACGCCTGGGCGCTGTCCTGCGACGAGATCATGAACATGGTGAACGTGAACGTGCCGACCTCCATCGTCGTCCAGACGATGGAGGACTCGGGCGAGCAGTTCTCCAACGAAGAGATCCGCTGCCTCATCAACGAGGGCGCGCCCGAGGACGTGGTCAAGACGGCCAAGAAGATGTCCTCTGCGACCGCGGCTCCGGCCGAGACGCAGCGCGACGAACGCGGCGACCCCGAAGTCCAGAAGCGCGAGGACGACGACTGGGAGACCACCGAGCGCATCGGCGAGAGCAAGAAGCGCCGCGGCTCCTACGACGACCTCCCGGAAGAGGGCGAGGGCTCCAGCTCCGACGGCAGCCAGTGCAGCAACATGGTCGATGACGCGGTCGAGGCCTACAAGGCCAACAAGCCGCTCGGCGCCAGCAAGATGCTGTTCGACCTCCTGGAAGAGGGCACCTGCCCCGACCAGACCTCGCGCATGCACTTCTACCTGGGTCGCGCGCTCTACGACCTCGAGATGTTCCACTCCTCGCAGTACTACTTCATGCAGGTGGTCAAGAAGGGGCCGGCGAACCCCTACTTCGCGCACGCCCTCCCCAAGGTCGTGGCCATCGCCCGCTACACCGGCGACGACTCCGAGCTGATGCGCGTCGTGCCGAAGATCCCCCCGGACGAGTACCCCCGTCAGGCCAAGAACTACCTGTACTACCTGATGGGCGTCCGCCTCTACGACAAGGACGAGCTGTCCGAGGCCCGCCGCTACTTCGGTCAGATCTCCACCAAGTCCGACGTGTACCTCAAGTCGAAGTTCTTCGAGGGCGTCATCTACAACAAGCAGGGCCGCCTCAAGAGCGCGGTCAAGAGCTTCCGTGATGTCTACCGGGACAGCTCCCAGGTCGACATCTACACCGAGCAGGAGCTCGCCGAGGTCGAGGATCTCGCCGACCTCAGCATCCTCAACGTGGCCCGGATCTACTACAGCATCCAGCGCTACGACGAGGCCAGCAAGTACTACGATCTCGTCCCCCGCGAGTCGGCGTACTGGGCCGAGAGCCTCTTCGAGAGCGCCTGGTCCAGCTTCCTGCAGAACGAGCTGAACCGCACGCTGGGTCAGGTCCTGACGGTGCGCTCTCCGTTCTACAACGACGAGGAGTTCATCCCCGAGGCCACCGTGCTCCGCGCGCTGACCTTCTTCAACCTCTGCGAGTACTCCCAGGTGGAGCGAGAGCTGCTGGCCTTCGAGTCCGAAGTCCGGCCCATGCACCAAGAGCTCAAGGACTTCGTCAAGCAGTACTCGACGAACGAGGGCAAGGCCTTGGCCGATCAGGCCTACGAGTCCTACTTCGAGGGTGTGCGCCGCGAGACCGTGCTGCCGAAGTCGATGTTCACCAAGTTCCTCCAGAACCAGGACCTCTACTCCCTGGTCCGTCACCTCGAGCTGATGGACGAGGAGGAGAGGACCATCGAGACCCAGAAGGCCCTGTGGCGCGACACCGTCGGCAGCCACCTCAAGCAGATCCTCGAGCAGGACCGGCAGCGCTACAAGAAGCGCGCGGGCCTGGTGCTGCTGTCCGAGATGGCTCGCATGGCGAACCACCTCGGCGACCTGCTGACCCAGAGCGAGATCATCCGCTTCGAGGTCATCTCCGCGCAGCGCGTCGACTACGACTACAAGATCTCCGCCGTCGACCTCGTCGACAGCCAGGACGAGGCACTGATCGACTTCGCTACGTCGGTCGACTTCATCTACTGGCCGTTCAACGGGGAATTCTGGGAGGACGAGCTCGGGTTCTATCTGTACACCGAGCAGGGCTCCTGCAACTAGTTCCAGCCTCCCGGAGACCCGAACCAGGGGTCTCCGGGCTCACCCACCGGCCCCGCCATCGAGCGGGGCTTTCGTGAGGCAAAAACCCCATGGTTCGAAACCTCCGCGCCCTCTTCGTCCCCCTCGCGCTCGCCTTCGCGGCGGGCTCTGTCGTGTCCAGCGATGCCTGGGCCCAGGAGCGCAAGGACAAGGAAGAGCGTCGCGTCCTCAAGGCCGACGACGTCGACGAGAACGCCAACATCAGCCAGGAGTACCGTCAGAAGGCGCGCGAGAAGCGTCGCCAGGAGATGGACTTCGCCAAGGAGCTGCTCTCCCGCGGCACCATGCAGGGCGAGCAGAAGGCCGAGATGATGCTCCGCCTCGCGGACCTCTACTTCCAGGAGGGTCGAGACTTCTACCTCCAGGAGATGGCGGCCTACGAGAAGGAGTTCGACGCCTGCTTCAACAACCCGAAGTGCGACAGCTCGGTCATGAAGGCCGACAACGCGGAGTCGGCGCAGTGGCAGGGCAAGAGCATCAAGCTCTACCGCCAGATCCTGCAGAACTACCCGACCTTCGCGCGCGCTGACGAGGCCACGTTCTACCTGGCCTCGGCGCTGCAGGACACGGGCGAGAAGAAGGAAGCGCTGAAGGAGTTCACGCGCCTGGTCAAGACCTACCCCGAGAGCGGGTACGTCCCGGACGCCTACGTCCAGATCGGCGAGTACTACTTCGACAACAACAACGCCTACAAGGCGCTGCTGGCGTACCAGAAGGCGTCCGCCTACCGCGACTCGCCCAAGTACGCGTTCGCCATGTACAAGCTGGCGTGGTGCTACTACAACGTCGGTGAGTACGGCAAGTCCATCGACACCATGAAGCAGGTCGTCGCCTACTCCATGGCCGCCGAGACCTCGGGTGCGGGCCAAAAGTCCAACATCCAGCTCCAGGACGAGGCCCTCAAGGACCTGGTCCGGTTCTTCGCCGACGCCGGTGAGATGGACGAGGCCTACGCCTACTTCAACAAGCTCGGCAAGAAGGACCTCATCCGGTCCATGCTGAAGCGCCTGGCGGGCACCTACTTCGAGCAGGGCAAGTTCGAGCAGTGCATCCAGACCTATCGGCGGCTCATCGCCGAGGATCCGAACAGCCCCAAAGCTCCGGAGTACCAGGACGAGATCATCCAGGCCTACACCAAGATCGGCCGGAAGAAGGAGACCCTGGCGGAGATCGATCGGCTGCTCAAGACCTACGGCAAGAACAGCTCCTGGGCCCGCGCCAACGCGGCTGACCAGGACGCGGTCAGCGACGCGCTGAACTACATCGAGAAGAACCTCCGGACTGTGGCCATCAACTACCACACCGAGGCCAAGAAGCTCGGCACCGGCTCGGCCGCGAAGGAGACCTACGAGCTGGCCTACAAGGCCTACAGCGTCTACCTCGAGGAGTTCCCGGACTCCAAGCACAGCTACGAGATGCGCTACGCCTACGGCGAGCTCCTCTACAAGATCAAGCTCTTCGACGAGGCGTACACCCAGTACATGACCGTCGTGAAGCTCGACACGAAGGGCAAGCACGCCGAGTTCTGTGCCGAGTCCGCCATCTTCGCCGCCCAGGAGATGGTCAAGGACGAGAAGAAGGAAGGCAAGATCCCCGAGGCCTCCAAGGAGAACAAGACCGAGGTGGTCGCGATGTCTCCCTGGGAGGAGAAGGAGCTCACCGCCCTCGATCAGTACGCCGAGCTCTTCCCCGAGAGCACCAAGACCAAGAACATCATCTACAAGTCGGCGTACCTCCTCTACAACAAGAACCAGTTCAAGGAGGCCTCCGACCGCTTCCGCGTCGTCATCGGGATGGACCCCAAGTCCAAGGAGGCCATGCAGGCCGCCAACCTGATCCTGGACTCCTTCACGCTGGTCGAGGACTGGAACAACCTCAAGGACGTCTCGAAGGCCTTCTTCGACCAGGAGAGCCTCGGCAACGCCTCCTTCAAGCAGGAGGTCTACAGCATCTACGAGCGCGCCAGCTTCAAGCTGGTCGAGGTCGAGTTCGACAAGGACAAGGACGAGAAGAAGGCGGCCGCTGGCTACTGGGCCTTCTACGGCGAGTTCCCCAAGAGCGAGGTCGCCGACCTGGCCCTGAACAACGCCGCGTTCTACTACTTCAACACCGGCAGCCCGAAGCAGTCGATGGACGCGCGCATCGCTCTCATCGAGAACTTCCCGAAGAGCAAGCACTACAACAACAACGTCGCGTCGCTGGGCTTCGCCTACGAGTCCATGGCGGACTTCACCGCAGCGGCCGAGTGGTACGAGAAGCTCTTCAGCCTGGACAAGGACCACGAGAACGCGGGCGACGCGATCTACTCCGCGGCCCTTTTCCGCAAGGCAATGGGTGACTGGGAGGGAGCCATCAAGAACTACCAGCAGTTCATGGCGGCCTACCCGGACAAGGAGAACATCGACGACCTGACGATCGATGTCGCCAAGATCTACGAAGAGAACAAGAAGTACGACCAGGCGGCCAAGGTCTACCTGACCTTCTACGACCGCAAGGAAGCGGACCTCAAGGACGTCAGCGCCGACCAGCTCATGTTCGCTCGGCTGCACTACGGCCTGTGCCTCGAGGCGCTCGGCCAGCAGTCCAAGGCCGACAAGCACTACGTCGAGACGGTCGACTGGTTCAAGAAGGCCCAGGAGGCCGGCGCCGGCATGACGCTGGGCATCGAGTTCGCGGCCCAGATCATGTACAAGCAGGCGCAGCCCACCTTCGACGCCTACATGAAGCGCACGATCGACGGCCCCAAGAGCAAGGTCAGCCGCAAGGCCGAGGACAAGGCCCTGGGCGACAGCCTGGTGGCCAAGGCCAAGGCCCTGCAGGAGGTCGAAGGCAAGTACGCCGCGATCATCAGCACCGGAGCCGGTGAGTGGGGTCTCGCCGCGCTCATCCAGCTGGGCAAGGCCTACGAGAACATGGGCGTGAGCCTCCAGACCTCGTACGTGCCCTCGTACCTGACCAACGACCAGATCGAGTTCTACAAGATGACGCTCGAGGACAAGGTCTTTCCCCAGACCGAGAAGGCCTCCGCCGCCTACAAGGCCGCGCTGGACAAGTCCTACGAGCTGAACCTCTACAACGACAACCTGGCATTCGCGACGCGGCGCCTCGGCGAGCTCCGCCCCGGAGACTTCCCCGAGCTCTCCGAGAGCTTGCTCGAGCCCGGCTACACCTCCGCGTCGAAGAACACCTC
>CALGIB010000415.1 GCA_937915955.1 uncultured Pseudomonadota bacterium | reverse complement strand
CCGTAGTCGGGGCCGGTGCCGTCGCTGACCTCCCAGAGCGTCGCCGGCGCCTCGGGCCCGAGCTCCTGCTCCAGGTAGAAGAGCCAGGCCGCCATGCCGTACATGTGGTCGTCGTGCGACGAGCGCTGACGGTCCGAGCGACGCATGCCCAGCCAGGGGTAGCCCATGAAGCCCCAGCTCACGAGCGCCAGGGCCCATTCCTTCTCGTCCGGCGCGTTCTGGGCCTGGGCCCAGGTGGCGGTGGCCTCCCAGAGCCAGAGCTCGTGGCCGCTGAAGTAGGCGTGCTGGAACACATGGTTCAGCTCGTGGCTGGCCAGGGCGTCGGGGTAGGCGATGCCGCCGCCCACCTCGAGCACCAGGATGGCCACCTCCTCGCCGTCGGGGCAGTCCGCGCCGGCTACGTAGCTGCGGCCGCTCTGCCCGGTCAGCAGCGCCAGGGTCTTGTAGTCCTCGTGCCGGTAGGGCTCGCGGAAGCCCAGCGAGACCTGGCTGGTGTAGGCGTCCTCGAGCTTCTCGCCCCAGTTCGCGACGGCCTGGCTGGTCAGGTCCTCGTCGCTCCACTCCAGCACGAAGTGATCGGTCTCGTGCCGGTGGGCGTACTGCTGACCCCAGCAGGTGTCGGAGGCCAGCGGCGGCGCCCGCGGATCGAGGCGCAGCTCCGGGACCGGTCCACCCCCGAAACCCGCGCAGAAGTCCGAGGCGAGCGCGGCGGTCACGAGCATCCACATGGCCCCAGGTTAGACGGCGGGATGCCGCTGGTCGAGGATCTGGGTCGCTGCAGCTACGAGCGCGCCTGGGCGCGACAGCGCGAGCTGCTGGACGAGCGCATCCAGGGGCGGGGCCAGGACACCCTGCTGCTGGTCGAGCACGACCCGGTCATCACGCTGGGGCGGCGACGCAGCGCGGCAAGCAACGTGCTGAGCCCCGGAGACCTGCCCGTGCTGCAGGTCGAGCGCGGCGGAGACGTCACCTGGCACGGGCCGGGACAGCTGGTCGCCTACCCGGTCTGGGCCCTGCCCGAGGGTCGACGGGACCTACACCGGCACCTGCGCGAGCTCGAGGAGGCCGTCATCCGGACCTGCTCGGAGTTCGGCCTGCGGGCCGAGCGCGACGAGCGCAACACCGGCGCGTGGATCGACGGACGCAAGGTCTGCTCGGTGGGCATCGCCTGCCGCCGGTGGGTCTGCTACCACGGCCTCGCGCTGAACGTGGCCCCCGACCTGGCCGCCTTCTCGACCATCCATCCCTGCGGCTTCGAGGCCGGCGTCATGACCAGCATGGAGGACGCCCTCGGCGAGGATCCCGGCCTCGAGGCGGTCAAGCCGGTGCTGGCGCGACACCTGCTGGCGCTGCTCCCATAGACTGGGCCGATGCTGCCGTTCGGAACCCTGCTGATCCTCGCCGGCGCCCTCCTGGGCTGGTTCACGGTGCTGGATCGCAGGTCCGCCCTGGCCCTGGACATCGTCGAGCACACCGACGCCATCCCCGGGCTCTGGGCCATGTTGGTCGGCGTGGGCGTGCTCCTGGTGGGCGTCGAGTACATCAAGCGCCTGAGCCGCCAGCCGACCCCCGAGCCCCCGCGCAAGGGTCGCTCCACGCCAGGGGTGCGGACAGCGCCCGCCAGCCAGCGCCGGGTCGACGTGGAGCTGCCCCGAGGCTGCCGCCTGCTGCTCGACCAGGGCGGCGTGCCCATGACGCTGATGCTCGAGCACGTGCCCCCCGAGCGG
>CALGIB010000414.1 GCA_937915955.1 uncultured Pseudomonadota bacterium | reverse complement strand
GAAACCGGCGCCGTCCATTGGCGGGACAGCGGTTGGGCCATCAGCAGTGGCCTGGAGGTCCTCGACGACCAGATGTCGCAGGAGGGAGGACCTAGGGACCACTCCGCGTAGGCGGTCGAGTAGGTCGACCTCGTCAGCTGGTAGGCGGGTGGAGAGGATGATTCGGCCAGACACGTAGGCCAGTGTAGTCGCGCTTTAACTGGCCCGAAGAGCTGTGTAGGCCGCCGTAGTCAGGAGCCGTCTACGGCCCATGCGGGACCGTAGGCGCGGGGCCGGGAGCCTGTAGGCTACGGGGCTTGCCCGAGTGTCAGGGGGCCCCTGTCAGGACTCGTCATAGGTCGGGCACAGCCGGGAACATGTTCCCCAGACAGGCCGTTTTGGGCCGTTTTGGGCCGTCCTTCGATCTGTAAGTAGCTGAAAAGACGATGATCTGGACTACTCGATGTACCCGAGCGCCCTGAGGCTGCTCCGGGTCTGGAAGTCGCTCAGCTCGTCCCCCGCGAGCTCGTCGTAGGACCGCCGCGTGCCCTCCAGCACCGCCGCGCGCTCGCCCAGGTCCTCGCCGTAGGCCGAGGCGACGTAGCCGAGGCTGCGCAGCGCCAGCGCCAGCGCCTCGTCGGCCTCGTCCACCCGCCCTGCGGTCTTCAGAGCCAGGCTCTCCTGCAGCGCCCGACCCGTGCGCGCGTCCAGGACGTGGGGGGCCGTCCAGGCCACCGTGCTCCGCTCGGCCGTCGAGCCCGACCAACTCCAGCTCACCGGCAGATCCAGGCTGACGGCGAGCTGGCTCTCGCTCGTCGGGTCGAACCAGGACAGGCTGGCCGAGGCGAGCTGCTCGATGCCCGAGACCCCGCTCGGCACGCGCACCCGGGCCACCACCTTGCGCGTCGTGCCCGCGGGGATGTCCCCCAGGAAGGCCTGATAGCCCCCCTCGGTGGCGCGGCCGTCCCACTCCTCGTAGCCGTAGACGTCCAGCAGCTCGACGCCGGGGGCCAGCCGCAGCTCCAGGGTCACGCCTCGGCCTGCGGAGCTGCGGCTGCGCTCCAGCTCCTCCAGGAACACCGCGGCCAGCTCCGAGGGCTCGGCCGCGTACAGCCAGCTGCCTCCGCCGGCGTCGACCATCGCCGAGAGGCTCTCGGCCTCGAAACCCAGCCCCAGCCCGATGGCCGAGGTGGTCACGCCCTTGTCGGCGCAGCCGCCCGCCGCGGAGGCCAGGTCCCAGGGCTGGCTGGGCCCGACGTTGGCCGCGCCGTCGCTCAGCACGATGACCTGCCGCTGTCCGACGCCCTGGCTGACCGCGGAGCAGCCGCTCCAGAGCCCCGAATACAGCGCGGTGCCGCCCTGGGCCCGCAGCCCGTCGAGGGCCTGCCCCG
>CALGIB010000413.1 GCA_937915955.1 uncultured Pseudomonadota bacterium | reverse complement strand
TGCTCGTGCTGCTCCTGCTGCTGCTGGCGCTGCTCCTGCTGGGTGAGCTGCTGGACGACGTGGAGCTGCTGGACGCCGTGGAGCCGCCGCGGTCGGGGGAGCGCTCGCTGCCGAGGCGGCTGGAGGCGACGTCTGCCGGGGAGGGAGCGACCACGTCGGCGACCGCGGGGGCCTCGGCGTCGATCTCGGCGTCGACCTCGTCCTCGACCTCGTCCTCGACCCGATCCTCGCTCAGCGCGGCGATCGCAGCGTCGCTGGGGCCCTGGTCCTGGATCGCCGGGGCCTCCAGGCCCTCGACCTCGAGGCCCTGCAGCGCCGCGAACTCGTCCCATTCCGACTCGTCCTGGCTGCTGACCCACCAGTAGCCGCCGCCCATCAGGCCCGCGCAGCCGATGACCAGCACCGCGGCGATGCCGAGGATGATGGGCATCTTCGAGCTGCTGGGAGCGGGCTCGTCGTCGAGGGCGGAGCGGGGCACCTCGCCCGTGGGGTCGGGGCGCTTCAGCGGCGGGGGTGCTGAGAGCGTGGGCTGAGGCGGCGGGGACGGTGGCGCGGGCGGCTTGGCCATCAGCGGCACGTTGACCGGCGGCGGCTCGGCACCGGTGGCGGTGACCTCGGCGTCACCAGGACCCGCCGAGACTGGAAGCTCGAAGCTGGGGGGCCCCGAGGGGGGCGCTGGCTCGAAGACGAACGCCGCGGTGTTGGCGGGCTCCGAGGCCAGGGTGGGGCGCTCTCCGTCCCCGGCGCGGCTGGGGTCAGGGCCCACCTGCGTAGGGCCGTCCAGGGAGTCGCCGTCGAAGTCCTCGAGGGTTCCTCCGTCCGCGTCGGGCAGCTCGCCCGAGCCGAAGATCTCCTCCTCGGGCAGCAGCGTCGGGCTGGTGCCGGGCCGCGGGGGCGCGACCAGGCCCTCGGTGGCGGTGTTGTCTTCGTCGCCGAAGCCGGCCTCCTCGAGCTGGTGGGGCAGGAAGGCGGCGGTGTTCGCTCCCGTCTGGGGCGGCAGGGAGCGACCCATGGGGTGCTCGGGCTGGAGCGGCGGGGGGGCCACGCGGGGCTCGGGCACCACCACGGGCGGCGGCAGGGGCGCGGGCTCCTCGGGCGGGACGTAGAGGTCCGTGGGCTGCTCGAGCCACTCCTCCGGGTCCTGGCCGGTGTCGTGCACGACCGCAGCGGCGACGGCGGCCTGCTCGCGGTCCATCAGGGCCTCGCGGTCCGCCTGGATCTCCTCGGCGAAGAGCGTGACGCCCCCGGAGGCGACGAAGGCGGCGGTGTCTTCGCCCTGGATCGGGGCCGGGGTGGCCGCGGGGCCACGCCCCAGCGAGCCCGTTGTCTCGGCCTCGATCGGGGCCAGGAAGTCGCGGGTCTCCTCGGCGATGTTCGCGAAGCTGTAGCCGCTCATCAGGCCACGCAGGTCCTCACGCAGGACGAAGGCGCGCTGGTAGCGATGGCGAGGGTTCAGCGACAGGGCCCGGAAGAGGACCTTGTCCAGGCCGGGCATGAACTGCTTCACGCGCTGCAGCTGGCTCTGGACCTCGGCCCGACGGATGCGGTGGATGGTCTGGAGGTTGGACTCGGCCCGGAACAGCGGCTCGAGGGTGAGCAGCTCGTAGAGCACCGCGCCCAGAGCGAAGACGTCGGAGGCTGGGGCCAGCTTCTGGTCGGGGTGGGTCTGCTCGGGGGACAGGTACTCCATCCGCGCCGGCACGGGGCCGGCCATGCCGCCCTGGGGCAGGGACGTGGGGCTGCGCACCAGCGCGTAGCCGCCGACCTGCACCTTGCTCTCGCTCGTGACGAAGATGTGCGCGGGCTGAAGGCCCAGGTGCAGCACGTTCTCGGCGCCGCTGCCCTTGCCGGGCCGGCCGTGCAGGACCTCCAGGGCGGAGCAGACCTGGGTGGCGATGTTCAGGAACACGTTCGCGGGGATGGGCCGCTGATGCTGGCGGCACCAGGTGATCACGCGCTCCAGGTCGATGCCCTCGACGAACTGCTCGACCACGAAGCGCTCGTCCTCGGCCTCGACCCAGTTGAGGGCCTGGACCAGGAAGGGGTGCTTGATGCCCAGCAGGTCGCGCACGCGCGCCTCGACCGAGGCCAGGCGGCGCCGGTCCTTTCGGACGAAGGGCAGGACGCGCCGAATGAGCACGCGTGTGCCGTCTTCGGTCTGTCCGAGGTAGGTCTCGGAGAGACCGCCGGTTCCCAGCTTTCTTTGAAGCGTGAGGGGACCGATCTTCTTGGGGAGAAGGATCATCGTGTCAGCCCTGGAGGGTAGCGGTGCCGTTCCCTGATTGTCGCGGTGCCAGGCGGCCAACCGGAAGCATTGTCGTCTATGGGGGGGCTCCGCTGTCGTCAAGCCTGCGTGAGCCCGGTCAGGGCCTCGACGCGGGGCCCTCAGACCGGCTACCATCGCGCCGTCATGCCCTGGTGGAAACGCGTCAAGGCTGCTGCCGGACGGCTGCTCGCAGGCATCGACCGCCTCGAGGAGCAGGCCCGGGACTCCAGCCCCGAAGCTGACGCCCGTCGCCTGGCCCGAGAGGGACAGGACGGGCCGCGGGACCTCTCTGCCTCGGACGAGGGCGAGCTCGATGTGGCCCCCGCCCCGGTCCAGGTGGTGGAGCTCGAGGAGCTGGACCTGGATCCCCTGGGCGAGCCTCAGGAGATCCTGCTCGACGAGATCACCGATCCGTCGCTGGAGCCGTCGAGCCTGGACAGCCTGCACGGCGAGCAGCACGAGGACATGACCGAGCTGGGGCTCCCGGCTGCGGCCCGGAGGGTCGCCTCGCTGCGGGACCTCCAGCGCTCCGACGAGGTCCCCCTCGGGCACCTGGAGCTGGACGAGGACGAGCTCGAGCCGACGGTGCTGGACGGGGCGCGAGCGGACATGCTGCGTCAGATGGCCCGGGCCTCGGACATGGGCCTGGTCGAGGCGGAGACCCGCCACGAAGCCGACGACGCGCTGCTGGAGGAGCTGGTCGACCTGGCCGATCCGACCTCGCCCCTCGCGCCCGACGAGGCCGAACCGCCGGCCGAGGACACCTGGCAGTGGGACGCGCCGCCGCCGGAGGTCGTGGAGGAGGACGAGGGAGACGAGGTCACCGAGGACGAAGTCCTGGCCGAGTCCCCGGAGACCCAGGAGGACGCGGAGCCCTCCGAGGCCGAGCCCGTCGAGATCGACACCGAGGAGAGCGTGCAGATCACGGACTTCTCGCTCGACGCGCTGGTCTGGGAGGAGGAGGACGAGGAGGTCGGCGACCCCGACACGGACGTCGAGTCCGCGCCCGAGGCCGTGACACCGAGCGTCGGCGGCTACCGGCCACGCTTCCGGAACAGCCTGCTGATCGCGGACGCCGTGGTCAGCCAGGCCCTGCGGGTGCAGCACTACCCCGAGCTGGCGCACCTCGAGGACGACCTGCTGGCTCGCCTGGCTCGCCTGGACGCGCAGCTGCTGGTGATCGGCGACGAGCTGGGCCGCTGGGCGCTGGGCCTGATGGACCACGACGACGCCCTCGTCGAGGGCGCGGTGCTCTACACCGGCTTGCGCACCGCGCCGGGCATCTGGGGTCTGCGGGCCGAGGCCAGCTCTGACGCTGCGCTCCGCCGACGGATCGGCTGGGCGGTGCTCGAGCACCTGCCGGAGCTCCAGGAGGTCCTGGGGGATCACGAGGTCCTCGAGGCCGGGCCGAGCCGCCTGGTCGCTGCGCTGAACGCCCGGGAGCAGCTGCTGCGGCACGCGCCCGAGCTGGCCGACATCCCGCTGCCGGTCGAACCCCGGGGGCTGCACGCGCTGCCGGGGTTCTCTTGGTCGGACTGATCGCGCTGCTGGCCTGCGCGGCCAAGGTGCAGGGCGTCGTCGCCGTGCAGGGGCCGTTGGTCGAGCTGACGGAGTCCACCGGAGCCAGCTGGAAGCTGGTCTACAGCCCCGAGGACGGTGAGCTGCGGCGACTCGAGGACTGCACGCTCGAGGTCCAGGGGCGGCGCGTCGGGCGTCGCGTCACGGTGCAGGACTGGAAGGTCCTGGCCTCGGCTCAGGGCAGCACGCCCTACGTCGGCGTGCTCGTGAAGCGCGGGGACAACCTGATCCTGCAGGATCGGAACAGCGGTCAGCCGGTCATCCTGGAGGGAGACGAGCAGCTGCTGGACCTGGTCGGCCGCACGCTGCTGGTCAGCGGCTACGTCGTCGGCCCACAGGTCGTGCACGTGATGTCGGTCAGCCTGCTCGACTGAGGGGGGCGGCGGGGCGCAACGATCCCGTGCCGCCCGGTCTGGTCGGGGGGGACCTCGGATAGCTGCGGGCTCCCTGCGACAAGGAGCCCGCATGTCCCGCCTCGCCCTCCTCTCCGTCAGCGACAAGACCGGCATCGTCGAGCTCGGTCGTGGCCTGGTCGAGCTCGGCTTCGAGATCCTCTCGACCGGCGGCACCGCCAGGGCCCTGGCCGCCGGCGGCGTGCCGGTCATCAAGGTCAGCGACTACACCGGCGCGCCCGAGGTCTTCAACGGCCGGGTAAAGAGCCTGCACCCGGCCATCCACGGGGGCATCCTGGGCCGACGGGGTCAGGACGACGCCGAGGCGGCCGCCAACGGCATCCGCTGGATCGATCTGGTCGCCTGCAACCTGTACCCCTTCGAGCGGACCGTGCTCGGCGGCGCCAGCCTGGCTGAGGCGGTCGAGAACATCGACATCGGCGGGCCGAGCATGGTGCGGTCCGCGGCCAAGAACCACGCGCACGTCGCGGTCGTCGTGGACCCCGAGGACTACAGCGCGGTGCTGCAGTCGCTCAAGGACGAGACCCTCGACCAGGCCTCGCGCGGTCGGCTTGCGGTCAAGGCGTTCCGCCACACCGCGGCCTACGACGCGCTGATCTCCTCCTGGCTCGCTGGCGAGCACGGGGTCGAGGACATGGCCGAGGGCGCCATCCCGCTGCGTCGGATGCAGTCGCTGCGCTATGGCGAGAACCCGCACCAGAGCGCGGTCTTCTACGCCGAGCCGGGCGCCGGCGGCCGCTCGCTGGCCCGCGCCACGCAGCTGCAGGGCAAGGAGCTCTCCTTCAACAACCTGGCGGATCTGGACGGCACGCTGCGGGCCACCTTCGAGTTCGAGCGGCCGGCCTGCGTCATCGTGAAGCACATGAACCCCTGCGGCGTCGGCCTCCACACGGACGGGCCGAGCAAGGCCTTCACGCTGGCCCTGTCCGGCGACCCCGTCAGCGCCTTCGGCGGCATCCTGGCCTTCAACCGGCCCCTCAGCGCCGAGGACGTGCGCACCATCCGCAGGAGCCGGACGTTCTTCGAGGTGCTGGCCGCGCCGGGCTTCGACGAGGAGGCTCGAGAGCTGCTGGCCAAGCGGCCGAGCCTGCGGGTGATGCAGCTGCCCGAGGACTGGGCCGCGAGCCGGCCGGCCGGCCAGGACGGGCGTCGGGTCCAGGGCGGCTGGCTGCTCCAGGACTGGGACATGGGCGCGCCCATCGCCTGGAAGGTGGCGAGCCAGCGCGCGCCCACGGACGAGGAGAGCGCAGCGCTGCGCTTCGCCTGGAAGGTCTGTCGGAACGTGAAGTCCAACGCCATCCTCCTGGCCAGGTCCGAGGACGGCGGCTTCGTCGCCAACGGGACGGGGGCGGGCCAGATGAGTCGGGTGGACAGCGTGAAGCTGGCGATCAGCAAGGCCACCCGCGAGGTCGCGGGCAGCGTGCTGGCCAGCGACGCCTTCTTTCCCTTCCCGGACGGGGTCGAGGCGGCGGTGGCTGCGGGCGTCACGGCGATCATCCAGCCGGGCGGGAGCATGCGCGACGACGAGGTGGTCGCGGCCGCGGACGCGGCGGGGGTCGCGATGGTGATGACGGGTGTGCGCCACTTCAGGCACTGACCTATCTAGAGGGGGGCCGCTGCGCGCCCCCCTTGCTTCGGGCTTCGCTCGGCGCCCTCGGAGGCGGGCCGACTACACTCGCGGCGTGACGCTCCTCCTCCTCCTGCTCGGCGCTGCCCCGCACAAGCATCGCCTGGCCCAGGCCGTCGAGGCCTTCCTCGCAGGCGACCAGGGCGCCGTCCGAGCCTTCGAGGAGCTGCACGAGCAGCGCCCCTGGGACGACGACGTGGCGCTCTGGCTGGCCCGGGCTCGCCTGGTGGGTCAGCGCTGCGAGGAGGCGCAGGCGCTGCTGCTCGGTCGCAGCGGTCGAGCCTGGCCCGAGGGCACGCTGCGCGCCTACGAGGGCCTGGCCGCGGCGTGTCTGCGCGATGACGAGCGCGCCGTGGAGCTGCTCGAGGAGGCACGCGCCTCACTCCCGGCCCGCGAGCCGTCCCGCCAGCTCGCGAGCGCGGCCCTCGGTCTGCTGCTGGCCGAGCAGGGCCAGGACCAGGACGCCGCCCTCGCGCTGATCGAGGCGGGCGGGACCGCCGATGTGCTCGAACCCTGGCTCGTGGACCGGCTCGGTGGCCCGCGCCTCGGCCTGACCCAGGCCTCCGTCGAGCGCAGCTACCTGGTCCGCACGCAGCACCGCTGGTGGCTCGCCGATCCCAGCGGCCTGGCCGCGCCGATCGAACCGCCGGAGATCTCCTCCACGGAGCCCTGCGGCGGCAGCTCGTACGCGCTCGGCCCCGAGGGCCTGCTGAGCGAGGGCAGGGTGCTCCAGCACCCCCGCGCGGGCCTCGGCGAGCTCGACCTGGCCTGCGTGAACGGCGAGATCCTGGTGCTTCGCATGGGGCCCGACGGCAGCCTGGTCGAGTCGCTCGAGGGAGAGGCCGTGGACCTTCAGGAGCTGCTCGTCCTCGCCATCGACGGCTCGGGGGAGGACCTGCTCCTGGTCGCACTCCAGGGCGATCAACGCCAGCTCTGGTGGAGGCACGGCGACCAGGCGCTCGCGCCCCTGCTGTCGACGCCGCTGTCCATCGAGGACGCTCGTTGGCCAGGCTGAGCCCCGAGCGGGCGCTCTTCGCGCTGCTCCTGGTGCTCGTCGCGGCCCTGGCGCTGTGGCAGTTCAGCTGGCTCGGCGCGAGCTGGGACACGCCGATTCCGCACGGACCGGGTGAGGACTGGGACTGGCAGCTGACCCCTCTGGAGGCCGCGCGTCAGGCCCTGCTCGAGGGCAGCCTCCCGGTCTGGAACCCCTACACGCACGGGGGCGGCCCGCTGCTCGGTCACCCCGAGGTCCCGGCGCTCTACCCGGGCATGGTCCTGGTGCTGCTCTTCGGAGCAGAGGCGGGCCTGAAGCTGATGATGGCGGGGCACCTGCTCCTGCTCGTCCTGGGCTTCGGTCTGGCGGGTCGTCAGCTCGGCCTGAGCCCGCTGTCCGCCCAGCTCCCGGCGCTCTTCCTGCTCTGCAGCGCCTTCCTTCCCGGCTTCCTGGGCTGGGGACACGTGATGTTCCTGCCGCTCGGCTACCTGCCGCTGGCCTGGGTGGCGCTGCGCCGACGTCGGGGGGCCCTGGCCGGGCTACTGCTCGGCCTCTGTGGCCTGGCCGGTGGACACTATCTGCTGCTCTACGGGCTGGTCTGGCTCACCCTCGATGCGGTCCTTCGCAGCGTCGAGGAGCCCCGTCTGCGCTGGCTGGCCTTGCCACTCCTGCTCAACGGACTGCTGCTCGGCGAGCACCGGCTGGCCTGGCCCATCGGGGGCCTGCTCCTGGTCGCCCTGGCGCTGCAGCGCCGAGGCGCCTGGAGGCAC
>CALGIB010000412.1 GCA_937915955.1 uncultured Pseudomonadota bacterium | reverse complement strand
AGGGCTCGACGTGGATGTCGGAGGCGCCCTTGCGGATGGCGTCCAGCAGGATGAGGTTGACCAGCTTGACCACGGGGGCGTCACCGGCCGACTTCTCGAGGTCCAGGACGTTGATGTCCTCCTCCGAGTCGCCGAAGTCGATGTCCTCGTCGAACTCCTCGTCCTCGACGTCGAAGTCGAGCATCACGTCGTTGAAGCTGACCTGCTGGTTGAAGTACTTGTCGATCGCCTCGGCGATGGCGGCGTCGCTGGCGACGACCACCTCGATGTTCAGGTTCGTGACGAACTTGATGTCATCGATCGCGTAGATGTTCGAGGGGTCGCTCATCGCGACGATCAGCACGTTGCCCGAGCGGTTCACCGGGATCACCTGGTGCCGCTGCACGACCTCGCGCGGGACGAGCTTCAGCACCTCGGCGTCGATCTCGAAGTCCGACAGGTTGATGCTGGGGACGCCGTACTGCTGCGAGAGGAACGAGGTGAGCTCGTTCTCCTCGATGTAGCCGAGCTTCGTCAGGTGGTGGCCGAGGCGGCCGCCGGTGTTCCGCTGGTCGCCCACAGCCTTCTGGAGCTGCAGAGGAGTGATCAGCTTCTCGCGAACGAGCAGCTCTCCGAGACGGTTGCTGCCCGGTCCGTCGTTGGCCATGCCTGTGCCTCGCCTGGTGTTGAGTGTGGTGCGGGGGGCGGAGTGTGGTGCGGGGCATCGTACACCAGCCTCGGGCCTGACAAGGCGGCCTGTGCTAGCATCGCCGCACGCTGGGAGGCCTATCGTGCTGCTCCACACCATCGCGCTGTTCGCCTGCGGGGAGGCCGATGATCCGCTCCGCTCGGTGGACGCGGACTACCTTGAGATCGCCTCGGAGCTCGCTGTCGCCGATCGGGACACCGCGCGCAACGTCCAGAGCCGCGAGGCTCGGGCTCGCAAGGTGGACCAGGAGCAGGCCAGGGTGGCTTTCTTTCGGGATCCCCAGGTTGCAGCCGCCATCGACTTGGCGCGCAAGAGCCCCGATCCCGGGCTGGCGCGGCGGGGCGAGGCCTACTGGCGACAGGCGATCTTCATCCGCAGCTGGACGGAGCCCGAGAAGGCGCGCGAGACGGAGCTGCTCGCCGCCATCGAGGAGAGCCGGGCCGGCGCCTCCAGCTGGAGCAGCGAGGAGGGGCAGACCTTCGAGCTGCACGGGCGCTGGGGATCGGTCTCCGGTGACGCCGACGCGCTGGCCGAGGCGGACCGAGCCGAGCTGGCCGCGGCCTGGGCCGACAGCCGGACCGGCTGGCTGGGCGAGGATCTCGTGGCGCTCGTGACCCTGCGCAACGAGGTGGCCCGGCGCGAGGGCTTCGACAGCTACTGGGAGCTGAGCTTGACCCACCGGGGGCTGGACCCCGACGACGTCGAGGGTTTCCTGGACGAGGTCGAGGCGCTGGTCAAGCCGCTCAACGCCGCGGCCAGCGGGCATGCAGCCGCCAAGGCCGAGGAGCTGGGCCTGGAGTACGCCTTCCACAACGAGCCGATGCTGCGGCGCGCCGCCGGGCTCACGCTGGACGACTCGGGCGAGGCCTGGTTCGACGCGGAGCTCGCCGAGGAGCGTGTCCTGACCGCCCTGGGAGACCTGGGGCTGCCGGTCACGGGCCTGCAGATCTACGTGGGGCCCAGCCGCTACGCGCGCTCGGGCGCCTACAGCTTCCCCATCCGCCCGCCCCAGCACGCCGCGGTCGTCGTCAGCAGCGACCGCTGCTGGTCGGACTGGCCCTACCGCGCTCTGCTGCACGAGGTCGGCCTGGCCACCTGGTGGCGCAGCCTGCCCGCGGACGTCGTCGGCTCACCCCCGCTCTGGAGCCCCGCCACCCCCTGGTTCGAGGGCTACGGCGACCTGTTCGAGCACATGCTCTACCAGGAGGCCTTCCTGGCGAAGTACGTGCCCGAGCTGCCCGCGGAGCAGCGCGCGGTGTACGCGGCCTCGCACGAGCAGTCCAAGCTGGACAGCCTGACCTGGTACCTGGGCTGCACCCGGGCCGAGCGCGCGCTCTACGAGAACCCCGGCGACTGGAAGCGGCTCAGCTCCGAGCTGGCCGCCAAGGAGCGTGAGCTCCGCGGCTGGGGCTTCGAGACGCCCAGCAGCGGCGACGTGGCCTGGACCAGCTTCCTGCAGTCCGGCTTGATGCTGAACTACCCGGGCTACGTGCAGAACTTCCTGTACTCGGCCGCCACCGAGGCGACGCTCTGGGAGGCCGCGACGAAGGCCGTCGGCGACCCCGTCGCGAACCCCTCGCTGGGCCCCTGGCTGGTCAGCAGCGTGGTCGAGCCCGTGGCCGGCGGCCAGCCCTTCGATCAGGTCTTGAAGGGCCTGTCCGACAACGCCAGCCGCACCGCTGCGCTCCAGGAGTCGTTTGGGCACTGAGGCGGGTCGCCTGAGGAGGCTGCATCGGCTGCTGCTCGCGGGCCTCGTCGTCACGGCGGGCCTCGTGCGGTTGCGGCCCGTGAGCTCCAACGACCTGTGGTGGCACCTCTCGATGGGAGAGGTCGCTGGGCCCCGCTTTCCGGACCCGGTCGGCCCGGAGGGGCTGGAATACGTCGACCCCGAGTGGTTCTTCGATGTCCTGGTCTACCAGGTGCATGCCGTCGCCGGATTGGTCGGACTCCAGGTGCTGGTCGCCTCGCTCGCGGCCTGCTCGGCGCTGTTGGCCTACCTCGTGGCGCGGGATGTAGGGAGGGACCGTTGGCTGGGGCTGGGCGTCGCGGCGCTGGCCGTCGGCGCCTCGAGCTGGCGCTTCGACCCGCGCCCTCAGGCCGCCTTCCTCGTCCTGCTCCCGCTGCTCATCTGGCTGGTCTGGAGGGCCTGCTCGGCCGAGCGCGCCCTGCCGTGGCTGCTGGGGGCCTACGCGGTCGCGCTGGTCTGGACGCAGACGCACACGTCCATGGTCGTCGGTCCCGTCGTGGCCTTGCTGTTGGCGCTACGGAAGCCACGGGTGGCCCTGGCGCTGTCGCCGATGCTCCTGGTGCCGTTTCTCGGCCCCTTCGGGCTCGAGGTCATCGGTCAGGTCGTCGGACACTCCGGCTCCGACGCGGCTCGGCACATCCTGGACATGCGACCGATGCCACCTGACGCCTGGTTGCCCAGGCTCGGCAACAGCGTGTTGTTCCTCGAGATCTTGATCGCCTGTGGGCTCATCGGGGCTTGGAAGGCGAGGCGGCTGGACGTCGGACTCCTCGGGATCGCAGTGTTGGGCTTCGCGATGACGCTGACGGCGCACCGCTTTCGCGCCGCCTGGGCCCTGATGCTCGTGCCCTGGGTCACCGACGCGGCCTCGAGGGTTCCGCCGCTTCGGCGCCGCTGGACGGGGCTCGCAGTGGTCACGGTGGTGATCGCGCTGGGGGCCAGGGCGGAGCTCGGGCTCGGTCTGGACCGGAGCTCGGTTCCCCTGGGCGCCGCCCAGGCCGTCCGGGGGCTCGGGGTTCGCGGGCAGATCTTCAACAGCTACGACGACGGCGGATACCTGGGCTGGGCGCTGAGGGGGCAAGCTCGGGTCTTCATCGACGGCAGGACACCAACCCACTTCGACGGGGAGCGCTTCTTCGCGGGGCGGGTGGCGCTGGTCAAGCCCATCGCGTTCGCCCGCCTGCACGAGGAGCAGGGGTTTGGGGCGGCGGTCGTGCCGCGGTCCGCCCCGCTCTGCTCGGCGCTCCAGGAGGACGCCGGCTGGGGGCTCGTCTGGGTGGGCGAGGACCGGGCGGTGTTCGAGTCGGGCGTCGGGGGACTCAGGCACCTCCGGGGCTGCGCCGGCGAGAGCCAGCGCGCTCTCTGTGTGGGCGATCCGGCCACCGGCCGGGAGGTCCTCGCCGAGCTGGAGGAGGTCGGCCAGCTGAGCGAGGAGGAGACCTGGATCTGGCGGACCGCCGTCGTCGTGGCGCTGGACTGCGTCGG
>CALGIB010000411.1 GCA_937915955.1 uncultured Pseudomonadota bacterium | reverse complement strand
CTGTGGTCCACGGGCGCGCTGAGGCTCGAGTTCGGCCCGGTCGAGATGGCGCTGCTGGCCGGCGGTGAGCCGCTGCCGCCGCCCCTGGGCCCCGCGGAGTCCGTGGTGCTCGACATGCAGCTGCCGCCCGTCTTCCGCCCCGGCGACGAGACCCACGGCGTGAAGCTGCAGATCGGCGAGCTGCTGCTGGACATCACCCGCGAGGACGGGGCCCGGGTCGCCTGCTCTCTGAGCGTCGAGGCCGGCGGCGAGCTGGTCTCCGGCGAGTCCGGGCTGGGCGTCGAGCTGGACGATCGGCCCGCCTACGTGCGAGTCGAGGCTGGCGTGATCGAGGCCCCCGAGGGCCTGGATCCAGGGGATCTGGCCAGCCTGATGCGGCTCATGGCGCCCACTCTGCTGGGCTCGGCCACCGGCTTCATGCCCGAGGTCGCTCTGCCCGGCATCCCGCTGGACACCTTCGGCGATCTGCCGGAGCTCTCGGGCAAGGAGCTGCTGCTCGTGGATCCGGCGGCGAGCATCCACTCCAGCGGCTGGCTGATCGTCGGGGGGCAGGTGGAGCTCGTCGAGCGGTAGGATGTCGCCTCGAAGACAGGCTATGAGGCGGGCTCGCCGCGGCTGTCTGGAGGTCCGATGCTCGCTCTGTTGTCTCTGCTCGCCTGCAACGGGGACGAGCCCCTGGACGAGATCTACTCGGGCTGCGACCCCACCGACCCCTCGGTGTGCGCGCTGCCCTTCCCCTCCACCTACTTCATGGAGCAGGCCGAGACGAGCTCGGGCTGGCAGGTGGCCTTCCAGGATCACTCGCTGCCGATGAACCGCGACGGCGTGCAGGTGGACGCCTCGACCTGGAACGAGAAGGACGGCTTCTCGACCCTCACGCCGGCGCTGGCCTGGTTCGATGACCTCTCGACCGAGGGCCTGGTCGGCCACCAGGACATCGGCGCCTACCTCGACGACGACGTCACCATCGTCCTGATCAACGCGAACACGGGCGAGCGGGTGCCCTACTTCGCCGAGCTGGACATCAGCGCGGTGCGCCGAAACACCGACCCGCTGGACGACCACGAGCAGCTGCTCACCATCCGCCCCGTGACCCCCCTCGAGCACAGCACCCGGTACGTCGTCGGCGTCCGCGGGCTGGTCAAGAGCAGCGGCGGCGGCGTGGACGTGAGCGAAGCCTTCAGCGCGCTGCGGGATGGCACCGAGTACGCGCCCAGGGGCGCCACGGGCCAGGAGCCCTGGGACGTCGAGGGCCGCCGCGCCTGGTACGACGAGAGCGTCTTCCCCGTGCTCGAGGCCCAGGGCTTCGAGCGCGGCGAGCTGCAGCTGGCCTGGGACTTCGTGACGGTCTCCGCGGACAACAGCCTGGGCCCGGTGATGTGGATGCGCGACGACGCCAAGGAGCGGGTCGGCGGCGAGCCGCCCTACACCATCACCAGCGTCGAGGAGGGCGACTGCGAGGGCGGCGCCACCATCGGCAAGACCTTGTACATCGACCTCGAGGTGCCGATGTACACCGAGTCGGGCGAGCCGGGCACCAAGCTCACGCGGGACGCCGACGGCATGCCCTACTACAACGGCGACACCACCGCCGAGCTGATGGTCCGCGTGCCCTGCTCGCTGCTGGCCGAGCCCGAGCCCGCGATGGTGCTGCAGTACGGCCACGGCCTGCTCGGCGACAAGGGCGAGGCCCGCACCGGCTACCTGTCCGAGATGGCCAACGAGAACAAGTGGATCGTCGTCGCCAGCGACTGGGTCGGCATGTACGAGGACGACGTCGGCTCCATCACGCTGATGCTGGTCAACGACCTGTCCGACTTCTCGATGCTGCCCGAGCGCTCGCTGCAGGGCTTCGTGCAGATGGACGTCGCGCTGCGCCTGGTCCGCGGCGCCCTGGCCGAGGACGAGGAGCTCATCGTCGACGGCGTGAACCTGATCGACTCCGAGCGGGTGGCCTACTACGGCAACAGCCAGGGGGCGATCCTGGGCGGCGGCTACGTCGGCATGTCCGACCAGCTCGACCGCGCCGTGCTGGGCGTCGGCGGCATGCCCTACGCCATCCTGCTGTCCCGCAGCGCGGACTTCGATCCCTTCTTCATGGTCTTCGAGCAGAAGTACGAGGACTACCGCGAGATGAGCCTGCTCATCACGCTGATGCAGCAGCTCTGGGACCCGGCCGAGGCCGCGGGCTGGGCCTGGCAGATGAACCAGCAGCCGCTGGCCGCCAACCCGGCCAAGGACATCCTGCTGCAGACCGGCGTGGGCGACGCCCAGGTCACGACGCTGGGCGCCCACATCATGGCCAGGGCCTACGGGGCCACCACCATCGCGCCGCAGACCCGCCCCGTCTGGGGGGTCGAGGAGCGCGAGGCGCCCTACAGCGGCAGCGGTCTGGTCGAGTGGTACTACCCCGACGGCGCCGAGGAGCCGGTCGAGAACAAGCCACCGGACGAGGACGCGGACACCCACGAGTGCGCCCGCCGCGAGCCCGCCGCCCAGGCACAGCTCCGGGACTTCCTCGAGGACGGGGTGATCAACCAGTACTGTGAGGACGGCCCGTGCGAGGGTGTCCGCGAAGGGTTCTGCGACTGATGGGTCTGCTCTTGGGGCTGCTGCTGTCCACCTCCACGCTCTCCGAGGCGAGGGCGGCGGATCCGGGCACGGTGCTGCGCATCGACGGCGTCGAGCTCTACGTCGATCTCAGCGCGACCGATGGCCTGGCGCCCGGCGACTCGGTCTACCTGTACCGGAAGGTGCGGCTGCGGACCCCCGACGGCCGTCAGCTCAGCGATCCCTTCCTGTTGGGTCGAGCCCAGGTGGTCGAGGTCGGCGAGCAGCTCAGCCTGGTCCGCGCCGAGCCCGGGGTGATGCTCCAGCTCGCGGTCGGGGATCTGGTCGCCGTCCGCGCCATCGAGCCCCCCGAGGCGGTCCGGTCCGTGGTGGTCGCCCCGGTGGTCGTGCAGCAGGTGACGCCCGCCGAGTGCCCCGATCCCGTCGTCGCCCAGGTCGAGCCCGTCGGCGCGCCGCAGCCCGTCAGCGACCCCGTCAGCGCTCCGCAGCCCGTCCGCGAGCCCGAGCCGGTGGTCGTCGCGGCTCGACCCATCGCCTTCGTCCAGGTGGGCCCCCTGGACATCCTGGAGGGCGAGGACCTGCGGGTGCTGGCCACGGTGCCGGACGCCGGGCGGGTGCACGCCGCGCGCCTCTTCTACCGCCGCGAGGGCGAGCCGGGCTTCCGGCACGTCGAGATGACCAAGGCCGGCGACGCGAGCTGGTCGGGCACCGTCCCGGACGAGGCGGCCAAGGAGAGGGTCGAGTGGTACGTCGCCGTCGAGGACCAGGACGGCGCGGAGTCCCAGGGTAGCTTCACCGGCCTGCACCCCGGCGCGACCACCGTCAGCGAGGACGTGCCCCTGAGCCGCCCGCGGGCCGGGCGCACCGAGCTGGCCGTGCGCTACGACTGGATCGACTTCTATGAGCTCGACGGCAGCGACCGCATGTCCCGCGTCGAGGCCGACGTGCTCTACCGGCTGGACAGGCCCCTGCACTCGGTGCGGCTGGGCTTCGGGCGCTGGTCGGGCGTGACCCGGCCGATGCGCTCCTTCGAGGACCCCTCGACCTCGGTCACCGCCGGCTTCCACTACGGCTTCCTCGAGCTCGAGGCGCCGCTGGGCCTGGACTGGCTGTCGGTCGCCGTTCGCGGCATGACCGGCGTCTACAAGGGCGGGCTCGAGGCGGGCATCGAGGGGCGGCTGCGCGTCGGCCCCGAGGAGGGCACCAGCCTCCAGGGTACGGCGGCACGCGTCGGACCCCTGGGCGAGCAGTACGGCCTGGGCCTGGCCTGGTACACGGTCCCGAGGGTGCCGATGAGAGCGGACGTGCTGGTCACCAACCTCCCGGCGGCGCGGGCCGAGGACTTCGGCGTCCACCTGGTCTGGGAGGGGCGCACCCAGGTCACCCGCTTCGCCGAGCTGG
>CALGIB010000410.1 GCA_937915955.1 uncultured Pseudomonadota bacterium | reverse complement strand
CTTCAGGGCAGCCAGCGACGCATCCAGAAGCCCAGCCCGGGCACGATCCAGGTCTCCTGCTTCCAGGCCTTCCAGCACAAGAGGAAGCGCAGGCCCAGCCTCGGCAGGGCCACGCCAAGCAGGCCGAGCACCAGCGCCGCGGCGCCCAGGCCCTCGTCGACAAGCATCAGCCCCCCGCCGACCCCGACGACCACCCCGAGGGCGAGCAGGAACAGCGCGAAGACCGTCAGGCTCTGGATGGCGTGGAAGCGCACGGTCGGTCGCTCGCCGAAGACCAGGAAGAAGGCGCTGGCGAACAGGAAGATGCCCTGCACCGGGAAGTAGCAGGCCATCGCGGAGTGCTTGTCGGTGAGGCCCAGTGCGCCCACCTGCGCGACGCCGCCGACGTCCTCGGCGGGCACACCCAGCTGCCCGGCCAGCTCCTGGGCGACGACCAGGACCTCCGCGCCCCGCTTGGGGCCGATCTTCTTCACCAGCGCGTGCTCGCCGGCCGAGGTCACCAGGCGCAGCTCGAGGAACTTGATCCAGGCGCTGGGCTGCAACACCACCACCCTCTGCACCGGCGGCAAGGCGAGCCCGTCCAGCTCGTTGGCCTCGAGGTCGTAGCGGACGCGGGTCTCGAGCGAGCGCGCCTGCGTGGTGAGCAGGAGGCGCAGCCCCTGCCCCACACCAGCCAGCGCACCCAGGCCGCAGAGCGGCACCACCACCCACTCGGAGCCCGGCCCGAACGTCAGGGTGAGGATCAGCGTGAGCAGCCCGCAGAGGAGCGGCACGAGCAGGAGGTTGGTCAGGCCGCGTCGGCGCACCTCGGCGACCGGGAGTTGGAAGGTCCAGAGGCTGCCCTCGCGGGTGATCCACTCGTTCATGCGCCCCACTCCCGGCCGAAGACCAGCCAGACCGACCAGGCCCCCACGCCCTCCTGGCGTAGCAGGAAGGGCGCGTAGCCGGCGTCGGCGTCCAGGTACAAGCGCTCGTGCTTCCAGCGGGTGTCGAGCGCGAAGCCCGCGGCGCTGGCTTGCACGTCGCTGCTGACGACGTCCACGAGCAGGTCGGCCTCGACCCGCCCTCCGTGCCAGCCGCCCCCGCCTCGGAGCGCGGCGTAGTCCTCGACCCAGAGCTCGCCCCAGGCGGCCCCCGCCAGGGGCACCACGTAGGGGTTCAGCCCGCCAACGCGGGTCCGCAGCACCTCGTCCTGGTGCTGCGCCCAGCCGGCCCGGAGCTCGAAGCGGGGCGCCAGCGCCTTGTCGGCGCGGCTCTTCAGCTCGACGTGTGCGTGCGGCGCCCAGGTGCCCAGGCTGTAGTCGACGCCGAGCCGGGCCCAGGCCTGAGCCTCGGGGGTCCACCAGCCGACCAGCCCGTCGCCTCCGACCACCGGGTGGTCCGCGGGGAGCGAGCGCCGCCCCTGACCGACCTCGGAGAAGACGTAGTAGCGAGCGCTGCCCTGACCACCGGCGTAGAGCCCGCGGGACAGGTAGCGGACCGCGCCGCCCTCGAGCCCGCCGTAGCTCACGGCCATGGCCCGGTCGGGATCGGGCGCGCCGTCGGTCCAGGGCGAGATCATCAGGCCCGCCGCGCCGAACTCCCCCCGCCCGGCGACCCAGGCCCGTCCGCGCTCACCCGCCGGATCCCAGCGCGCCTGCAGGGTGTCCGTGATCAGGCTGCCGGTCCAGGCTCCCCGCCGCACCTCGACGTTGACCAGCCCGTGAGGCGTCTCGTTGAGGTCCACGCCCAGGGCGAAGGACGCGTCGGTCTCGCCCGCGACAGCGAGCCTGAGGAGCAGCCACATGGTCCGTCGCTATCGCGCGCGGGACCGCGTCGCCTCAGAGCTCGTAGGACACCGACTTGCTGAACAGGGCCTCGGGAGCGCCGCCGTCGACCTGCCGGGTGATGCGGACCTCGACCTGGCCGGACGCCGAAGGCACCGGGGCCTGCAGCTTCACGAAGGCGATGGTCGGCCCGGACTGCGCCAGGCTGGCGCCCGTCACCAGCTGGCGGCTCTCGGAGACCTTCATGCCGTCGATGTGGATCTCGCCGATCAGCCAGTAGCTGCCCTGGAGGTCGGCCGGCGAGCGGCCCACCAGCACAGGCAGCTCGACGACCACGCTGTCGCGGTCGACGTGGACCAGGGTGGCCTCGTAGTTGCCGGCCAGGGGGCTCTTGCCGGCCACGCTGTAGGGCAGGCTGCGGCCCGTCGAGCTCCGAGGCGCCGGCTCGGGCGCGGGCTCCACGGCCAGCTGGAAGTCGCCGAAGTCGTCTCCGTCCTCGGCGTCGAACAGGTCGAAGTCGTCCCCGCGCACCTGGCCCTCGCGAGCCAGGAGCTCGGCGTTCTCGTCGCCCTCGCGGAGGAAGTCGAAGTCGTCGTCGTTGCTGGCGAGCGCGTCCTGCGCGAACGCCGAACCGACGGAGAACAGTAGAGCAGTCAACATCTCAACTCCCGGGCACCTGAAGGACAAGTCGACGGCTGGTCGGACCCCCGAGGGGGATCCCGCGACTCGACCCGCCCATAGCAAGTCTCGTGCCAGCGCCCTCAGCGCCTGTTTACGGGGACTTGACGAGGCCGATACGCCGGGAAACTGGACGTTGTCCAAGATCCTTGAACACCTACCAGTAGGTGGTCGAGACCGTCACGTCCCCTCGGACGCGGGTGCAGCAGGCCAGACGCCCCTGCTGATGCCCCTGCTTGTCCAGCACCTCGAGCTCAGCGGGCCCCGGGGGATCGACCGGCCCTTCGACCTGGACGCGACAGCGCCCACAGATGGCCGAGCCATCGCAGCTGCTGGCCAGCGGGACCTGCGCCGCGCGCAGCCGCTCGTAGATCCGATCTCCGGAGCGGGCGGGCACGCGCCGGTCCAGGCGCTCGCAGCGGATCCAGACGACCATGGGGCTGGCCTATCATCCACCGGCGTGGAGGACATCAGCCAGCTCGGCCGCTTCCAGCTCCTGGAGCGCCTGGCGCGCGGGGGCATGGCCGAGGTGTTCCTCGCCCTGGAGCGCGGCTCGGGTGGCCTCCAGCGCATCGTCGTCGTCAAGGTGCTCCACAAGCACCTCGCCGAGGAGCCGGAGCAGGTCACGAGCTTCCTTCAGGAGGGCCGCTACCTCGCCCGGCTGCGGCACCCCGGGGTCGTGCAGATCCACGAGATCGCCGAGGACGAGGGGCGCTGGTACCTGGCCATGGAGTACGTGCCCGGATCCTCGTTCCGCGAGGTCATGGTCGCCGCTCGGGAGGCCAACGAGGCGGTGCCGCTGGAGGTCCTGGTCGGCCTGCTGATCCAGGCCTGCGCCGGGGCCCACGCCGCCCACGAGCTGCGCAGCCCAGGCGGCCAGCCCTACAACCTGGTCCACCGCGACATCTCGCCGGACAACCTGATGGTGACCGCCGAGGGGCACGTGAAGCTGCTCGACTTCGGCATCGCCAAGGTGGACGCCCGGGTCGATGGCATCGAGCCGACCCGGGTCGGGACGCTGAAGGGCAAGCTGGCCTACATGAGCCCAGAGCAGCTGCGCCAGGAGCGCCTGGACCGCCGCACGGACGTGTTCGCCCTGGGCGTCCTGGGCTGGGAGCTGGTCGCGGGCAAGCGCCTCTTCAAGCGCAAGAACGAGTGGGCCACGATGCAGGCGGTGCTCTCGGGCCGCGTCCCGGACCTCCTGCAGGCGCGACCCGGGACCCCTCCCGATCTGGCGCGGTGCCTCTCGCGCGCCATGAGCGGCGAGCGAGATCAGCGCTTCAGCAGCGCCGAGCGGCTGCGCCAGAGCCTGCTCGAGATCGCCGAGGCGCAGGGCTGGGACACCAGCAACGAGCCCGCCGCCCGCTTCGTGGGAGAGCTCCTGGGCGACCAGCAGGTCCGCCGCGCGGAGAAGCTGGAGCGGACGGTCTCCCGTCAGGTGAGCGCGCCGACGCTCGTCACGATGCTGCAGGCACCG
>CALGIB010000409.1 GCA_937915955.1 uncultured Pseudomonadota bacterium | reverse complement strand
GAGCAGCAGGATCACGGCAGGTAGACCGAGTGCTCGGACCAGTCGCCGTCGGGGTAGTAGCTCCAGAGCAGGCCGCCCTGGAGGTCCCCGATGACCTCGTCGCTGACGCGATCGTCGACGGCTGGACAGCCCCAGCTCAGGCCCAGGTAGCCGTAGGTGTCGGCGATCTCGGCGCGGGCGTAGGTGGCGCCGTGCACGACGATGGCGCGAGCGCGCACGTTGTCGTTGTAGCCGTCCTCGAGGCCGTCCATGCGCATCGAGTAGCCGTTGGAGCCGGTGTAGTCCTCGGCGGTGACCATCATGCCCAGGCTGCTCTTGTGGCTCTCGTTGACGTTGCTGAAGTACTTCGCCTTGCCCGGATCTGCCTGGCCCGCGGTGTTCTCGCCGTGGGTCACGTGGAGGTGCCAGAGCAGCTCCTCGGTGGCCAGATCGGTGATCCAGAGACGCTCGAAGCTGGAGTGCTGGGAGAAGTCCAGCACGCCGTAGACCGCGTGCTCGCTCTGGCCCTCGAGCCAGGCGCTGTCGAGCGCGTACAGCGCCAGCTCCGCGAGGCTCTCGTCCATGCCGTGCGCGGCGAGGTCGGCCGCCGAGGTGTGGCCGATGTTGAGCTTGAACTCCCCCGACTGAGCGGCTCCGCTGCTGTTCACCCAGCTGTCGGCCACGATGAAGTAGTCGCCGGCCGGCAGCAGCGCGCCGGCGGCCCAGTGGCCCCGGTCGTAGCAGTCGTCCTCGTCCAGGCTTCCCAGGATGTGCACGTCGATGTCCGCGCCGCTGGCCATGTCGCGCAGGTCCGCGGCCAGGAAGCCCGACTCGGTCAGCGTCACGCGGTAGACCAGCTCGGGGCCCGACTCGTCCGTGCCGGGCGAGCAGGCGTAGCTGTCGAAGTCCTCAGCGCCGCCGACGGTCGTGTCCCGCACGGCGAAGGGCAGGTGCTCGACGCAGGTGACCCCGTCGGGGCACTCGTCCGCCTGCGGTTCGCCGGTGTCGTCGACCGGCTCCTCGCCGGTGTCGTCGCTGTCCAAGGGGGCCTCGCTGTCCCCGCTGTCGTGCTGGACCGCGGTGTCATCGCCGCCCAGGGGAGGCCGCTGGCCCGGGGGGATGGGGCCGCCGCCCTCTTCGGTCGCGCAGGCCATCAGGAGCAGGATCATCGGGCAATCTCCAGGATCGCGGCCGTCTAACGGGTCCTGGGCCTGTTCGTCGCGTGCTCGGGCGCCCTTGATCTCCGCTCAGGGCCTGCCGTCCAGCGGCGCGAGCAGCTCGGCCACGAAGGGGTGGGCGCGGTCCAGCTCCTCCAGCGGGGCGCACTGCACGAGCCTGCCTTGGTCGAGCACCAGCACGGTCGGCCTCCAGGCCAGCAGGTCCCGCAGGTCGTGCGTCACCACGAGGGCCAGGCGCTCGGGTGCGTGCAGGTGCTGGGAGAGCCGCGCACGGACCGGACCGCGCAGGCCGACGTCCAGAGCCGCGGTCGGCTCGTCGAGCAGGAGCAGCTCGGGCGAGATGGCCAGCGCCCGGGCCAGGGCCACGCGCTGCTGCTGGCCGCCCGAGAGCTCGCCCGGCGAGCGGTGTTCCAGCTCCAACACGCCGAGATCGTTCAGGAGCTGCCTCGCACGTTGAGGCCGGTCCGCGCGGGGCAGGCGATGCAGACCGAAGGCCACGTTGTCCAGGACGCTCATGTGCCGGAACAGGCCGTAGCCCTGGGGCAGGTAGCCGACGCGGCGGTCTTCGGGCGGCAGGGACAGCCCCGTCGAGGAGTCGGCCAGCGCTCGGTCGCCGAGCTGCATGAACCCTTCGACGGGCACCGCGCCGGCCAGGGCCCGGAGCAGCGTGGTCTTGCCCGCCCCGTTGGGCCCCACCAGGGCCAGCGGTCCGCCCGCGTGGTCCAGCCTCAGCGAGAGCAAGAAGTCCCCGAGGCGGACGCGGACCTCGAGCAGCAGCCTCACGCCAGGCTCCGGGCGCCGGCCAGGCGGAGCAGCACGAGCAGCAGGACCGCGACCCCGACCAGCACCAGGCTGATCGCTCGGGCCTGGGCGAGGTCCTGCTCGAGGGCCTGGAAGATGGCCAGGGTCAGGGTCTGGGTCCGCCCCGGCAGGTTGCCGGCGAACATCAGGGTGGCGCCGAACTCGCCCAGGGCCCGCGCCCAGGCCAGCCCCG
>CALGIB010000408.1 GCA_937915955.1 uncultured Pseudomonadota bacterium | reverse complement strand
CCCTGGGCATCAGCTCCGAGCTGGGCCCAACGACCCCCAGGTCCACGTAGATGGGCGCGGTCTGGAGCTCGATGTGCTCGCCTCCGGGGCCCGCCACCGCGACCACCGTGGGCGGGATCGTGTAGCTGCCCGGGTCGCCCGAGAGCTCGAAGGTCCAGTCTCCGGGGCTGCTCTCGACCAGCTCGGCGCCGAGCTCGGACGGCAACCCCAGCTGCGGCTCGGCGGTCCATCCAGGGCTGGCGTGCAGCTGGACGTGGAGCACGATGGGCTGCCCGGCGGCGACCTTCTTGTCCTCGACCCAGGCCTCGAGGTGCACCGGCTCGGGCACCTCGGGGCGAAGCTCGGGTGCGCAGGCCAGGGCGAGCAGCAGGTTCATCGGACCTGAGCGAAGTGGCGGAGGAGGACCCGGAAGGGGTCGTCCTGCGTCGAGACGAGGGAGGTGTACGCCCCGGCGCGGCGCAGGATTTCCAGGCGACCCTGAAGCGGCAGGCCCTGCCGGAGCCGGCCCAGGTCGACCAGGGCCGGGCGACCGCTCTCGGCGTCGACCACCTCGATGAGCCCCGCGATGGGGCTCCGCTCCTCGAGGGGGTCGTGCACGACGAAGGCGTGGGTGCGGTGGCGCTGGCCCAGGATGGCCAGGGCCTTGCGGTAGTCCTGGTCCCCCGACTCGACCAGGAAGTCGCTGACGAAGCAGACGACGGCGCGGCGCTTGAGCACCTTGCCGAGGTGCTCGGCCGCCAGGGCCAGGTCGGTCCCGAAGCGCAAGGGCCGGTGCTCGAAGCACTCGCGGATGACCCTCCAGGCGTGGCCTCGTGACTTCCTGGGGGGCACGAAGAGCTCGACCTGGTCCGTGAAGACCAGCAGCCCGACGCGATCTCCGTTGCGCACGGCCGCGTAGGCGAGAGCTCCTGCGAGGCGGGCCATCTGGAGCCGCTTGTCGGTGGCGCCGTCGCGCCCCCCCGAGCCGAAGCTCATCGAGCCGGACAGATCCAGCGCGAGGACCAGCGTCAGCTCGCGCTCCTCGCGGAACTCCTTGATGAAGGGCTCCTGGGTGCGGGCTGTGACGTTCCAGTCGATGTGCCGGACGTCGTCGCCGGGCACATACGGGCGGACCTCCTCGAACTCCATGCCGCGGCCCTTGAAGGCCGAGCGGTACCCGCCCGCGAACAGCGAGTCGACGCGGCGACCGGCCTGCAGGCTGATGCGGTGGATCTGCTGGAGTTCTTCGGGGGTCAGCAAGGCGGGAGGGTCGGTCGTTCTAAGGGGTTCTGACGGTCTCGAGGATGCGCTGGACCACGTCGGCCGAGCTGACCCCCTCGGCCTCGGCCTCGTAGGTGACGAGGACCCGGTGACGCAGCACGTCGGGGCCGATGGCCTTGATGTCGTCGGGGGTGACAAAGGCCCGGCCATCCAGCAGGGCGTAGGCGCGCGCGGCAGCGGCGAGCGAGATCGAGGCCCGGGGGCTGGCGCCGTACTGAACGTAGCGACCGAGCTGTGGGTCCAGCTGGCCGGCGTTTCGGGTCGCGTGCACGATCTCGACGATGTAGGCCTGCACCACCGGCTTCATCAGCAGCTCGCGGACGAGCCGCTGGGCGCTCAGGATCTGCTCGCCGTCGCACACCGGCCGCAGCTCTGGGGCCGGCCGCATCGCCCGCTGCAGGATCTCGAGCTCCTCGGCCTTGCTCGGGTAGCCCACGTCCAGCTTCAGCATGAAGCGGTCGACCTGGGCCTCGGGAAGGGGGTAGGTGCCCTCCTGCTCGATGGGGTTCTGAGTGGCCAGGACCAGGAAGGGGGCGTCCAGCTTGAAGGTGGACTCGCCGATGGTGACCTGCCGCTCCTGCATGGCCTCGAGCAGCGCGGACTGCACCTTGGCGGGCGCGCGGTTGATCTCGTCCGCCAGCACCACGTTGGCGAAGATCGGCCCACGCCGCGTGGAGAAGCTGCCCTCGCGGGGGTTGTAGATCTGCGTGCCGAGCACGTCGGCCGGCAGCAGATCCGGCGTGAACTGGATGCGGGAGAAGCGGACGTCCAGGGCTTCGGCGAGACTCCTGACCGCAGTGGTCTTGGCGAGCCCCGGAACGCCCTCCAGCAAGAGATGGCCGCCAGCGAGGAGGCCGATCAGCAGTCGGTCGACCATGTAGCGTTGGCCGACGAGCACGCGTCCGACCTCGTCCCGGATGGCCTGGATGCTGGGGCTCAGCGCGTCGACGCGCTCCTGCAGCCGCTCGAGCTCGTCGCCGACGCGCGAGG
>CALGIB010000407.1 GCA_937915955.1 uncultured Pseudomonadota bacterium | reverse complement strand
CAGGAAGCCGGGGAGCTTGACCTCCAGCGCCCGCGACAGCTCTTCGGGGTCAGACAGCCCGGCCAGGTAGGCGGCGTCGTGCACCGCGAGGAGGGTGGCCTGGGGCACCTGCTCGGGCACGGCGAAGTCGCTCCGCTCCATCAGGCCCTCGTCGACCAGGTGTGCGGCGATGCGGTCCATCTTGCCGATGTCGAAGGGGTGCAGCCGCTCGATGCCGAACAGGGAGACCCGGTAGGCGGGGGAGTACACGATCAGCGCGCCGTGGCGGGCCTGTCCGTCGTGGGGCGCGGGCCGGGGAGGCAGGCGCACCGCCCAGGCGACGCCCAGGACCGCCAGCAGCGTGGCGGCTACGGTCCAGCCGATCGTGGCGCGCCTGCGTCGGCGCTTGTGGGCGGCCCAGGCCTGCTCGGCCGGGGGGCTCAGCTCTCGTCCAGAGCCAGGGGTTCGGCGTCGGCGAGCGCGTCCGTGTGAGGCACCGGCTCGGGCTGAGGAGCGATCTCCTCGATCCCGTGGTCCTGAACCGGCGCCCCGCCCAGCGCGTAGGTCGCCACGGACGCAAAGAGCGCCAGCTTGACGAGCACGAGCAGGGTGATGACGCGGTCCACGGTGTCTCCAGGGAGTTGGGCCCGAGTCCTCAGGACGCGGGCGCCGCCAACGGTATTCACGGACCAGGTGTCGCCAAGCTGGTTCCGCGTAAAGGCGTCAAGGGCCGGAAAAGCCGGCGTCGAGGTAGGCTGAGGCAGGAGGAGCGATGCTGAGCTGGCTGGCCCTGATCGTGGCTCTGATGCTGCCCGCGGCCCACGGGGCCGAGGCCCCCGCGGCCAGCCAGCTGAGGCTGAGCCAGAGCGGCGGGAGGCTGCAGATCGAGTCCCCGCACGGCGCGGTCGACCCGGGCACCTTCGCGAGGGTGGTGGGGGACCAGGGCACCCTGCGGGCCTACCAGAACGCCCACAAGCGGCTGCTCCTGGGGTCCTGGAGCCTCTGGGGTATGGGCGCGGTCCTGGGCGGCTCGGGCCTGGTCCTGTTCACGATGTCGCCGCTGGCCAATATGGAGGAGCTGATCCTGCTCTCGGGGCTGGGCATCGGGGCCACGGGCATGGTCTCGCTGGCCACGGGCTTCGCGGTCTACGCCAACGGCAAGCGCCGCATCCAGGACCCCTCGACCTGGTACACGCCCGCCGCCGCCGCCGCCTGGCTCGAGGGGGCCCAGGCCTCGTCGAGGGCGCCTCGCCTTCGGGTGCGGCCGGTGTTCACGGGCAACGGCCTGGCGCTGGCGGGCTCGTTCTGAGCCGGGCGGCTCACGCCTCGGGCGGCGGCGCCGGGTAGCCCTCGGGCACGTAGGTCTGCTCGTCCCGCGGCGGCCGCATGTAGCCGGTCTCGGGGGGCCGAGGCGGCAGCTCGATCGGCCCGGGCACCAGGTCCTGGTAGTCGAACTGCGTGAGCAGGTGCCGGATGCAGTTCAGCCGCGCCCGCTTCTTGTCGTCGCTCGGCACCACGTACCAGGGCGCGCCCTTGGTGTCGGTGTACTCGAGCATCGTGTCCTTGGCCTTGGAGTACTCGACCCAGCGGTTCCGGGACTCCAGGTCCATCGGGCTGATCTTCCAGCGCTTGGTCGTGTTGTGGATGCGCGACTGGAAGCGTCGCTCCTGCTCCTCGGCGCTGACCGAGAACCAGTACTTGATGAGCCGGATGCCCGAGCGCACCAGCAGCGCCTCGAAGCGAGGACAGGCGCGCAGGAACTCCTCGTACTGGGCGTCCGTGCAGAAGCCCATGACCCTCTCGACCCCGGCCCGGTTGTACCAGGACCTGTCGAACATCACGATCTCGCCCGCAGCCGGCAGGTGCTGCACGTAGCGCTGGAAGTACCACTGGGTCTGCTCTCGCTCGGTCGGTGTGCCCAGGGCGACGATGCTCGCGCCGCGCGGGTTCAGGCACTCGGCGATGCGCTTGATGGTGCCCCCCTTGCCCGCGGCGTCCCGGCCCTCGAAGACCACGACCACGCGCTCGCCCTCGGCCCGAATCCAGTACTGGAGCCGAACGAGCTCGGCCTGCAGCAGGGCCAGCTCGCGCTCGTAGTAGTGGGCGTCGAGCTTGCCCTTCTTCGTGAACTTCGGAGGGGCGTGGGGCTCGAGCATCGGGGGGCTCCTGAGGGGTCAGAGCCTCCAGTGTAGCAAGCCGCTCGCGGCGCTCGGTCTGCGCCAGGGGCGAGATCGCGAGGATCGGGCCAGGTCCTGGGCGGGACGACGACCGAGCGCTGCCATCCCTCGTTGGGTGGGCCTCCTGAGCTCAGAGCAGCCGGCGCCTCTTGAACCAGAGCCACTCCGCGACACCCAGCACGACGAGCACGATGACGACGATCGCGAAGGCCCACGGTCGGTCCGCGCCCGGCATTCCGCCCACGTTGATTCCGAGCAGGCCCGTCAGCAGGA
>CALGIB010000406.1 GCA_937915955.1 uncultured Pseudomonadota bacterium | reverse complement strand
CAGGGTGAGTCTTTGCAGGACGCGTGCCAACTTCGCCGGCACGCGATTTCAGCCACTTGGCGCCGAGCGGTCAGGATCGATAGATCCCAAATCTTGTCCACAGGACCCGTGTCGCCCCAGTGACTTCACCCCAAGTGGCTGAAATCAGCTGGTGACAGCCTATTGGGAAGCTGGCTGAATAATGGGCATTCCAGCGCCTGTCGCACCTCACAGGCCATCCTGACGACGCGCTCGCTGCCCGAGACCACATCGCGACCTCCGGCTGTCGAGCGCAGATCGCGTCCGCCCGCGTTCACCTCGGATCTGGCACGGATCTGGCGCCGACCCCATTTTGCGGCCCAGGAATCGTCGCCGTAGACGAGGGCCCCGCCACACCCCACCCCTGGGAGCCGCCATGGTCCAGAAGGCCATCCAGATCCGCGAATCGGCCTGGTTTCAGAACTTCATCACCGTGATCATCCTGATGGCCGGCGTCGTCGTCGGCGTCGAGACCTACCCGGTGATGGAGGAGCACTACGGCAGCGTCCTCCACGCGATGAACTGGCTCATCCTCGGCATCTTCATCGTCGAGATCGTGGTCAAGGTCGCGGCCGAGGGAGGGCGTCCCTGGCGCTACTTCTACGACGCCTGGAACGTCTTCGATTTCCTCATCGTGGCGCTCTGCCTGCTGCCCTTCGGAGGCAGCTTCGTCTCGGTCCTGCGCCTGCTGCGCGTCCTGCGGGTGCTCAAGCTGGTCACCGCCCTGCCCAAGCTGCAGATCCTGGTCGGCGCCCTGCTGAAGTCCATCCCCTCGATGGTCTACGTCAGCATCCTGCTGGGGCTGCTGTTCTACCTCTACGCCGTCACCGCGGTCTTCTTCTTCGGCGAGAACGACCCCATCCACTTCAAGAACCTGCAGCTCTCGATGCTCAGCCTGTTCCGGACGGTGACGCTGGAGGACTGGACCGACCTGATGTACATCAACATGTACGGCTGCGGGAACTACGGCTACGGCGGCAACGAGGCCCTCTGCACGGCGAGCAAGGCCCAGCCGCTCTTCGCCGCCGGCTTCTTCGTGAGCTTCGTGCTCAGCGGCACCATGGTCATCCTGAACCTGTTCATCGGCGTCATCATGAGCGGCATGGACGAGGCCCAGGTCGAGGCCGCCGAGATGGCCAAGGCGAGCCAGAAGGGCCGCAACTCCCTGGCCCAGGATCTGGCCGAGCTGAACGCCAAGCTCTCCGAGCTCACCCAACAGATCGCCCAGATGCAGGTCCGAGCCGGCGCCATGACGGACAACCGCGAGCGGGCGGCGAAGTAGTCAGCCCTCGGCCTGTCCAGGGCCGGAGAAGCGGCCGAGCAGCTCAGCCACGTGCTCGACGACCTGGGCCAGCCGCGCGTCGGTGGAGTCCTGCTCGAGGAAGACCTGCCTCACCTCCGGCTCCCCGAGCAGCATCGCGCCCAGGCGAAAGGCCACGATGTCCGGGCTGTCCCCTCGGTCCAGGGAGTCCTGGATGGCCCTCGCCGGTGCCGGGAGCAGGGTCCCGAGGGCGGCGGCCAGGGCCCTCAGCGTCGCCAGCGACGTGTAGCCCTGGGAGGTGGCCGGCAGCGCGTCCAGCTCCACCCCGCGGAAGCGCCGGAAGCCCTCCGGGTGAAGCTCGAGCTCCTCGACCAGGCGCACCCGGCCGACGCCCGCCAGCACGAGGTTGAAGCGACCGTCCGGCAGCTCGAGGTGCCGCTCGAGGCGGCCCACCCCCATCACCTCGACCACGGGCGGATCGCCGGGCTGCGCCGCCTCGTGCCCCGGCTCGATCCGGCCCACGGCGAGGGGACAGTTGTGCTCGATGCACCAGCGCACCATCGCCCGATAGCGGTGCTCGAAGATGTGCAGCGGGAGCTGGCTTCCGGGCAGGAACACCAGACCGGGGAGTGGGAAGACGGGCAGGTTCGCCATCTGCGCAGAGGTCATGGCGAGAGCCTACATGGGAACCCCGGGGAGCCCCCGTGGTCCCAGACCGGATGCTGTTGCTGCTGGCCGGCGCCTCGGCCGCCACCGTCTCCGAGGCCTTCCCTCCACCCGAGGGCGCCGAACGCGTCGAGGCCGGCCCCTGGGCGGACTACCTGCAGGCCCTGGAGCTTGCCCCGGCTGACCAACCCGTGCGCACCTACGACGGCCGCCGGGTGGGCCACAAGGCCCGCGTCGTGGAGCTTCCCATGGTCCCCGGCGACCTGCAGCAGTGCGCGGACGCGATCATCCGGCTGAGGGCCGAGTACCTGCTACAGGCTGATCTGGCGGTCAGCTTCCAGTCCACCAGCGGGGACCCCATGCCCTGGGCCCGCTACCGCGACGGCGAGACCCCCTACCTGGTCGGCGACGAGGTGCGCTGGGAGGCCGGCGGCTCGGGGAGCTGGGAGGACTACCTGGTCAAGGTCTTCAACTGGGCGGGCACCGTCTCGCTCCAGGAGCGGGAGACCGAGCTGGTCCGAGGGTCGCCGCAGCCCGGCGATCTGCTCGTCCAGGGCGGCTTCCCGGGCCACGCCGTGGTGCTGTTGGACGTAGCCGTCGAGGGCGAGCGCAGCTGGGTGCTGGTCGGTGAGAGCTTCATGCCGGCCCAGGACTTCCACGTCGAGCTCGGCCCCGAGGGGGGCTGGTGGCTGTGGGAGGAGGGGGTCGACCTGCCCAGCTGGGCGCCCTTCACCCCCGAGGACCTGCGCCGCTGGCGCTGACGCGCCTATAGCTCAGTACTCGACCCAGTCTTCGGTGAAGTCACAGGTGCCGTCCTTGCCGAACTCGGTGCAGAGCTCGGGGTGCTCCATCGGCGTCTGGCCCTCCCAGGCCTCGCCCAGGAACAGCAGGATCTGCTCCAGCGCCGCGTGGCCCGCGATGGTGTTCCGGGCCGCGAAGCCGTGCACGTCGTAGACGCCCGTGTCCGGCACGCGGTACTGCTCGAGCGCCGCGCCCTCGGTCACCGCGCCGTCCACTTGCTCCAGGCCATAGATTGGGTCCAGCACCGGCGTGAGCTGCTTGGCGCCCAGGGCGTTGGCCAGCAGGTTGGTGCCCAGGTTGGGCAGCACGGGGTCGTCCATGGACTCCTGGAGCAGGAAGCTGCCGCCTACGGCGACCGCCTCGTCCGCCCAGACCGCGCCGTCGACGTCGTCCCAGTTGTTCTGGCCCATGACCATGGCCAGGTGCATGTCGCGGGGGTGGCCGTAGGTGATCTCGAAGAGGTCCCGGAGCGCGGTGTCGTAGAGCAGCGAGTGCGGGATCATGTGGCTCCAGCCCGTGCCCGGCACGTTCAGGACCGCCGTGGTGAGGCGCTCGTCGGCCGAGACGATGACCGCCCCGAGC
>CALGIB010000405.1 GCA_937915955.1 uncultured Pseudomonadota bacterium | reverse complement strand
GCGAGCTCTGGGGGCAGGAGATCCCGCCGGCCTTCGACGCCCTCAAGGAGCGCTACGGCGGCAAGAGCGAGGTGGGCATCTCGGCCATCGGTCCCGCCGGCGAGCGCTGCGCCGCCATCGCCTCGGTCATGAACGACCGCTACCACGCCTTCGGTCGTCAGGGCTTCGGCGCCATCTACGGCAGCAAGCAGCTCAAGGCCATCGTCGTGCACGGCAGCGAGGCCCTGCCGGTCGCCAACGAGGCCGCCTTTCGCCAGACCTGCAAGGACATCACCGCCGAGTACAAGGCCGATCTGAGCCTGCTCACGAGGATCATGGTGGCCTTCTCCCAGCCCAACAAGTGGATGGGCTGGCTCTACCAGCTGTTCGCGAAGTTCGGCATGAAGATCGAGTCGCCCGTGCCCGCGATGCGGCAGCTCTGGGCGGATCGAGGCACCACAGCGGCGGTCAGCATCAGCATCGAGAACGGGGACGCGCCGGTGAAGAACTGGAAGGGCGTCGGCAGCCGCGACTTCCCGATCTCCACCCACGGCAGCAAGATCGACGGTGCCGAGATCGACAAGCTCATCACGCGCCGGCTGTCCTGCGGGGACTGTCCGATGCCGTGCAAGGGCATCGTGAAGCACGCCGGACGCGAGCTCAGCGATGTGCGCCGACCGGACTACGAGACCATTTGCGGCTTCGGCGCCAACCTGCTCAACGACGACCTGGGCATCGTCACGGCCTGCCACGACGCCTGCAACCGCTACGGCATGGACGCGGTCAGCTCCTCGGCGACGCTGGCCTGGGCCTGCGAGGCGGTCGAGCGGGGCATCCTGACCGCCCAGGACCTGGACGGCGTCGAGCTGGGCTGGGGCGAGGGCGAGGCCGCGCTGGCCCTGACCATCAAGATGGGTTCCGGCGAGGGCTGCGGGGCCTGGCTGGGCCAGGGGACCCGGAGGGCCGCGGAGCACGTGGGCAAGGGCAGCGAGGACTTCGCTGTGCACGTCAAGGGCAGCGAGCCCGCCTACCACGACACCAGGTTCACCTCGCTGATGGGCGTGACCTACATCTCGGATCCCACGCCAGGCCGACACACGGCCGGCTCGGCCAGCTGGAACGAGACCTTTGGAGTGGGCTTCACGCTGCCGGAGGCCGCCCCCGCCAGCGAGACGAACGTCAGCTGGAAGGGCACCGAGGGCAAGGGCCTGGCCCAGGCCCACTACAGCAACGCCCACCAGGTCATGAACGGTCTGGGCATCTGCATGTTCACCATGCTGACCGGCAACCTGCCCTGGGCTTCGCTCCTGAACGACCTGACGGGCTGGCAGGTGACCGAGGCCGAGCTCCTGCTGGCCGGCGAGCGCATCCAGAACCTGCGCGCGGCGTTCAACCGCCGCGAGGGCATCACGCCGGCGGACTTCGCGCCCCACCCGCGCATGCTGGGCGAGGGCGACGGCCTGCTGGACGCCGGGCCGCTCAAGGGCATCACCGTGCCGCTGATCCAGCTCCGCGAGGACTACTACCGGGCCATGCGCTGGGACGTGACGACGGGCGCGTTGGACCGGGACCGCGCCAGGCAGCTGGGCCTGGACGAGCTGCTCGAGGGCTACCTGGCCTGATGTTCGGACTGCTCGGCGGCGTGAAGGTGCACCTGCTGCTCAAGGGCCGCCTGGGCGAGGGCTGGGTGGACGTGGACCGCACGCTGCGCCTGCCCAAGGGCAGCACGCTGGATGACCTGGTGCGGATCGCCGACGGCAAGGGCATCCCCATGACCGAGGCGCTGCAGACCAGCCCTCACCTGGCCGAGACCCTGATGCTCAACGGCGAGCGCTGCGCCGTCGCCGACAACGGCGGGCGGGTCCTGGCCGACGGCGACCGGGTGTACCTGCTGTCCCCTCTGGCTGGAGGCTGATCCGCTGCGGCGTTAGGGGTCGGCGTGGACCGACCGCTCTCACGACGTGACCTCCTGCGTTCGGCCGCCGCGCTGGGGCTCCTTGGCGGGACGGCCTGCGCGACCCTGCCCGCGCCTCGGGGCGAGCTGGTGGAGATCCTGGCCTTCACCGACGACGGCGACCGAGCCCGCGGCGTCCGCCTCGTCAGCGGGCTGGACGGGCGACTCTGCACGGACCTGTCGGTGCTGGACGGCCAGGCCGGCGACAGTCCGGTGATCTCCACCGAGGACTTCTTCATCCGCAGCTTCGCGCCGCCGGACCTCGACCGCCGCCGACCGATAGGGTTCGAGGGGAGGATCGAGCGGCCCGGGGAGCTCGCCGTGTCCTGGCTGCGGGATCAGGCCCGGGACCAGGGCCAGGTGTTGCTCGAGTGCAGCGGCAACCCCCGGGCGATGGCCTTCGGGCTGCTGGGCTCGGCGACCTGGGGCGGAGTCGAGCTGCTGCCTCTGGTCGAGCAGGCGGGCCCGCTGCCGGGCACCTGGGGCGTGCGCGTCGTGGGCCACGACCACGACAGCGCCAAGCGCGGGAGCGTGCCCGGAGCCAGCTGGCTGTTCAGCTTCGAGGAGCTGCTGCTCGCCCGCGCCTTCCTGGCGACGACGATGAACGGCCAGGAGCTGCCGGTGGACCACGGGTTCCCGGTCCGGCTGATGGTCCCGGGCAGCTACGGCTGCTGCTGCATCAAGTGGCTTGATCGGATCGAGGTCGTGGGACCGGACGAGGCGCCCACGGGCCAGATGCTCGAGTTCGCCGGCCGCACGCTCCAGGACAGCGTGCCCGAGCTGGCGCGGGAGTTCCGGCCGCCGACCATCCCCCACACCGCGATGCCCATTCGGGTCGAGCGCTGGCGCTACAGGGGCCAGGACGAGTTCCGGATCATCGGCCTGGAGTGGGGCGGAGACGGCCCCACGGACGCGCTCCAGATCTGCGGCAACGGCCAGGACCTGTGGTTCCCCGTGCACAGCCTCGGCGCGCGCAGCACCCAGCGGACCTGGTCGATCTGGACGCACACCTGGCGGCCGCTGGGGTCGGGCCCGCGCACGATCCGCCTGCGCTACGGGGACACCGGGCTGCGGCAGGCCAAGCTCCGCCACCGGCTCTACGACCGGACGGTGGAGATCCCCGCGACCTGAGCGCGCGGCCTCAGCTGTCCAGCTTGTCCCAGGCGGCCACCGGCTTGCAGACGTCGACGCAGTGGTCCACGAAGGCCCGGACCTTGGCCGAGAGGTGTCGGCTGTGGGGATAGACGACGTAGACGCCGCCGGTCTGCTCGACCTCGTCGGGGAGGACCTGGACCAGGCGGCCGCGCCCGATCTCCTCGCCGACGATGAACACGGGCAGCAGGGCCAGGCCCATGTCGGCCAGCGCCAGCTCCTTGATCAGGTCGCCGTTGTTGACGGTCAGCTCCGTGCCGAGCGGGACGATGCCCCCTCGCAGGGACCAGGTCGAGCCCTGGCGGTTGTGCCCGTAGCGGATGCAGCGGTGACCCTTGAGATCGTCGGCGCTGCGCGGCGTGCCGTGCTTCTTGAGGTAGGCCGGGCTGCCGCAGATCACCATCCGGGCCGTGCCGAGCTTGCGCGCGATCAGCGAGGAGTCCGCGAGCTTGCCGGCTCGGACGGCCACGTCGAAGCCCTCGTCGATCAGGTCGACGAAGCGGTCGGTCAGGACGATCTCGACCTCGACCTCGGTGTGGCTCTTCAGGTAGCCGGCCACGAGCGGGCCCAGGTACTGGGCTCCGAAGGACACGCCCGCGGTGACGCGCAGCTTGCCGCGAGGGGCGCGCTGCATCTGGGTGACGGCCTCCTCGGCTTCGGTCACGTCAGCGACGATGCGCGAGGCGCGGTCGTAGTAGGCCTGCCCGACGTCGGTCGGCTTCAGGCTGCGGGTCGTACGATGCAGCAGCCGAACACCGAGGTGGTCTTCGAGCGCCGCGACATGGCGACTGACGGTGCTCTTGGGCATGCCCAAGGCCCGCGCCGCGGACGTGAAGCTGCCCTCTTCGACGACCTTGGTGAAGGCCTTCATTCCGCTCAGAGTGTCCATTGGCGCTCTCTCCACAACCCCGTGGGGGAAGTCCACGACCGTCTCGAGGGCACTGTGTCGCAGACCCCGACGAGTTGCATGACACGAGCGCAGGCGCTCAGCTGGTTGGGCGACCAGGTCGGCCTGACCCAGGACGCTCGGCGCGTCGAGGAGGTCTCCGAGGAGCGCTTCGTCGAGGTGCCCGGCGGGGCGGTCCGGTTGCTGCATCACCGCCCGGAGAGCGCATCCGCGCGGCCGGTGATGATTGTCCCTGGATTCGGGGCGATCACCGATGGATGGCAGGAGGTGTACCAGTGTCTGCACGATCGGGTCGAGTTCGTCGTCCTCGACACGCTCGAAAAAAGTTCGACACGGCTCGATCTGCCCGAGCCGGATCTGGGCGTGGCCCAGCTGGCGGCCCAGGTCCAGGCTGGGGTCGAGGCTCTGGGCTGGGCCGACCGTGACTTCGTGATGCTGGGCAGCTCCTGGGCGGGAACCACCGTGCTCTGGGGGCTGAAGCTGGGCCTGATCGCGCCCCCCACCGCGGTGGTCGTCGACCCGCTCGAGCGGCTCCCGGTGCCGGCCTGGGTGCTGAAGCATGTGGTGCCGCTGCTTCCGGTTGGGGCCGTCGCCGCGCTGCGCGACCCCATCGCCCGCGTGATGCTGAGGCACATGCACGAGCCTCGACAGAGGGCTCGCGCCGAGGCCTTCGTGGAGGCGGCGGACACCGGCCGTTGGCTGCGAGCGATCGCCCAGTCCTGGGACGTGCGCCTGCTCGGCGAGCTGGGGGAGATCGATTGGCCCGTGATCGTCCTCAACGGGACCCACGACGGGGTCCACGACGCCGCCAACGCGCCGCGCATCGCCCGCGAGCTGCCCGCGGGAGAGCTGCTCCACAGCCCGGTCGAGGAGCACCTGCGGGAGCGCATGATCGGGGTCGTTCTTCGCGAGCTGGCCCAGG
>CALGIB010000404.1 GCA_937915955.1 uncultured Pseudomonadota bacterium | reverse complement strand
TCGCGCTCGGCCGACCAGGCCTGGGCGAGCGCCTCGCAGGCGGCGGGGTCCTCGAGGCAGGCCCGCTCGAGGCTGGCGTCCGGGTTGGCCAGGGCGAAGGGGATCCACAGCAGCATGCGCGCATCATGCCCCGGGGCGGCTACGCTCCCGACCATGACCCTCCTGCTGCTGGCCTGCTCCTCGAGCACGGCCCCACCCGAGATGTCCGGAGACTCGGACACCGAGCCTCTGCGAGACCCGGGCGTCTGCGAGGTCCCCAACGCTCGGCCCGGCTACGCGCTGGCGGACTGGGACCTGCTGGAGACCGGCGGCGAGCGCCCGGATCGCAAGGAGACCAACCCGGTGGCCCTGGCGGACTTCGACGGCGACGGCGACGACGACCTGATCATGGCGGACGCCGAGGCGGGGCTGTGGTGGCACGAGAACACCGGGGAGGGCCTGGATCGCGCCCTGCTGGCCGAGCTGCGCGAGCTGTCCTCGCTGGGCGTGGCGGACCTCGACGGCGACGGAGACCTGGACCTGGTGGCCGTGGGTCGCAACCCGGGCATCTGGCTGCTCTGGAACACCGACGGGAGCTTCGAGCTCGAGGAGCTGATCCTGGAGGAGCCGGTGCAGGCCTCGATCCGAGACGCGAGCTTCGGGGACGCCGACGGCGACGGCGACCTGGACCTGCTCCTGGTGACCTCGGGCGACGAAGCGCGCGAGGCCAGCTGGCATCGGCTGCTGCTCAACGACGGCCAGGGAGGCTTCAGCGACGCCTCGGAGCGGCTGCCCGACGGAGTCCGCGTGGGCGTGGGCTGGCAGGCCCTCTGGCTGGACCTCGAGTGGGACGGCGACCAGGACCTGTTCCTGCTGCACGCCGAGCAGGACAAGGTCGGGCCCTCGCGCCTGCTGCTGCAGGACGAGGGCGTCTTCACGGACGTCACCGAGGACTGCGCCTGCGGGACGACGGGCAGCAACATGGGCGGCAGCCTGGGCGACGTGGACGGCGACGGCCTGCTGGACGCCTTCCTGACGAACACAGGGCCCTCGCCGCTGCTGAGGAACCTGGGGGACGGCGGCTTCGTCGAGGTGGCCGCCAGCCTGGGCGCGACGACCGTGCCCGACGCCAACTGGATGAGCTTCGGGAGCCTCTGGTTCGACCGGGACAACGACGGCGACCAGGACCTGATGGTGACGACCGGGCCCATGTGGGACATGCCTGGCGGTCCCCAGGTCGAGCAGCAAGCCGACCGCCTGCTGGAGTGGGACGAGGGCGGCTTCCGCGACGTCGCGCCCGAGCTGGGGCTGGACGACGTGGGCGCCGGCCGAGGCCTGGCCTACGGGCTGATCGACGGCGACCTCTCGCTGGACCTGGTCGTCAACCACCGAGGATCCGCCTCGCAGCTCTGGCTCGCCGAGTGCGCCGGGCGAGCCCTGGTCGTCGAGCTCTCCGCGCCGGCGCCCAACACCTTCGGCGCGGGGTCCCGGGTCGAGGTCCAGACCTCGGAGGGGACGCAGGTGCGGCGGGTGGACTCCAGGGCGGGCTGGGCCAGCTCAGTCCACCCTCGGGCCCACTTCGGCCTGGGTGAGGCCCAGGTCCTGGGGCTGACGGTGACCTGGCCCGACGGGACCGTGCAGGACGTCGAGGTGCCGGACTTCCCGGACCGGCGGGTCCAGGTCGAGCGCCCTACCCGGCGATGACCAGCGCGTTCAACCCTCGCCCCTGGCCAGGACCAGGTTGAACATGCCCGTGCCGAGCACGCCGTACAGGCGCGTCCAGAGCAGCAGCCAGGCCTCGGTGCCGCGAGCCTGGGACAAGGGCCCCAGGTCCAACAGCTGGCTGCTGCGCCAGCCGAAGCTCTCGAGCAGCGCGGCCACCTGCGCCTTGGCCTCGGCGTCGTCGCCGCAGATGGGAAGGATGTGCTCGCCGGGCACCAGCGAGGGTTGAACCATGATGGGGTTGGCCAGGGTGTTCAGGGCCTTCACGACGCGGGCCTCGGGGTGGGCGCGCTGGATCTGCTCGGCCAGCGAGTCGTCGCCGCAGACGCTCAGCGTGGGTGGGAAGCCCCCGCTGAAGTCCAGCGGGTTGGACACGTCGACCAGCACCTTCCCGGCCAGGTTCTGGGCGCCGGCGGCCTCGAGGGCGGCCAGGCTGTGGACGCCGGAGACCGCGTTGATCACGAGCTCGGCGGCGGCGGCCGCCTGGGCGAAGTTGGCGTGGCGGCCGCCGGTCTGGGCAGCCCAGGCCTGGGCCTTGGGGTTGTCCGCCGTGCGCGAGCCGAGGGTGACCTGGTGGCCGAGCTCGACGAGCCTTGTGGCCAGGACCTGACCGACGGTCCCGGTTCCGAGGACGGCGACGCGGAGAGGCGTGTTCATGGTGTCGCTCCTTGTGACGCTCCGAACATAGGCGGCCGGGTCGGCTGGGTGCCGAATCTGTTGACCGATCCGCAACTTCGCGCCCACCTCGCCATCTCTCCCCAATAGAGGGACCCATGCCTGCTCGGGACTCGCTGCTCGATCGCACCCTCGCCCTGCTCGAGACCCAGGGTCTGTCGCACGAGCGTCGACAGCACGCGCCGGGGCACAGCTCCGAGGAGCTGGCCGAGCTGCGGGGCCTGCCGCTGTCGGCCGGCGTGAAGGCGCTGCTGATGAAGATCCGCGGCGAGCTCACCCTGGTCGCGCTGCGCTCGGATCAGCGCACGGACAACAACAGGGTCCGCAGGGCGTTGAGCTCCCAGAAGCTACGCTTCGCCCGCCCCGAAGAGCTGGTCGCGCACGGGCTGGTGCCGGGCCGCATCCCACCCATCGGGCGCCCGCTGCTCCCCCTCCGGCTGGTGGCGGACCGCGGCGTCTGCAGGGCGACCTCGTGGCCTTCACGGCCGGCACCAGCACGGACTCGCTGGTGATCTCGACCAGCGACTGGCTGGCCCTGGCCCGCCCCGAGCTGTTCGACCTGGTCGGACCGGGCCAGCGTTGAGCCCACGCTCCGACCTCGGCTGGCCCCCTCGGTGGGCCCCGGACCAGGCCTGGTCGTCGTGAGACCTCCAGGCCGGCCCTCGCAGGATCCGCCCACGATGTGGTCCTCCCAGCAGATCGAGGCGGTCTTCCGCGAGCTGTTCGTGCCGCGCGCCGACAGCCCGCTGCGGCCCGAGGAGCGGCGAAAGGTGCCCGAGCTGGCCGCCCTGCTGCCTGAGATCGAGCGCACCGGCGCGCGCAGCCTGGTCGACGCGGCCGCGGGGCGAGCGCCGCTGGGTCTGGTCGCCGCGAAGCTGCTGGATCTGGACGAGCTCTGGATCCTGGAGCGCGAGCCGGCGCGGGCCGAGCGGGCACGGATCCTCGGAGGGTCCCTGCGGACCCGGGTCGAGGTGCGCGTGGGCGGCGTCGAGGACCACGACATCTGGCCCGAGCGGCCCGAGCTGGTCGTCGGGCTGCACGCCTGCGGACCCGCCAGCGACCACATCCTCGATGCCTGCTTGCGGACCCGACCCCGGCACCTGCTGCTGGTCCCCTGCTGCTACGCCGACAAGGTGCCCTTCACCGAGGCCGCCCGAGCCCACCTGGACGCCCTGGGCGTGCCGTCCCAGGCGGGCCTGCGCCGCAGGCTCATCGAGGGCCTGGTCGACGCCGAGCGGGCCCTGCGCCTGGAGGCGGCCGGCTATGAGGTCGACGTCCTGGACTTCGTGCCGAGCAGCGTGACGCCGCACAACAAGCTGCTTCGAGCCCGCTGGTTCGGACCCAGCCGCGGCCGCGACCAGGCTGGCGAGCGCCTGAGACGACTGCGGACACCCTCGGCCTGATCGGGATCTCGGCGCCACTGGAGGCCGACCCTGGCGCGCGCAAGACCCCAGCATGGCCCCCTCGACTGGTCCAGGATCGGGGCATGACACGCATCACCTTCCTCGGCGGCGCCGGCACCGTGACCGGCAGCAAGACGCTCATCGAGACGGCCGGGCAGCGCATCCTCGTCGACTGCGGGCTGTTCCAGGGGCTCAAGTCCCTGCGCACGCAGAACTGGAGTCGCCTGCCCGTCCCGGCCGGACAGATCGACGCCGTGGTGCTCACCCACGCGCACCTGGACCACTCCGGATGGCTGCCTCGCCTGGTCAAGCAGGGCTTCACCGGCCCCATCCACTGCACCGAGGGCAGCGCCGACCTGCTCGGCCTGCTCTTGCCCGACGCCGGCTTCCTGCAGGAGGAGGACGCGCGCCACGCCAACCGCCGCGGCTACAGCAAGCACCAGCCCGCCGCGCCGCTTTACACCGAGCGCGAGGCCTGGGCAGCCCTGAGCCACGTCCGTCCTTGGCCACTCGAGGAGCCGCTGGAGCTCGCGAAGGGGCTGACCGTGCGCTTCCGTGAGGCGGGTCACATCCTGGGG
>CALGIB010000403.1 GCA_937915955.1 uncultured Pseudomonadota bacterium | reverse complement strand
CCTCGGGGCTCGATGGTCCAGTACGAGATGCAGCGCCGGGCATCCAGGCGGTGGGGCCCCTGGAAGGCCCGGGTCGGACAGGCCGACAGGCAGCGCACGCAGCTGCCGCAGTGGTCGCCCAGGACCGGGTCCGAGGGCAGCTCGACGTCCACGAAGAGCACCGCCAGCAGCAGGAAGCTCCCCTGCGCGGGCAGGATGCTCAGGGTGTTCTTGCCGGTGAAGCCCAGGCCCGAGGCCGAGGCCCAGGCCCGCTCCAGGATCGGCGCCGTGTCGACGCCGCCCCAGCTCTCGATGCCCTGTTCGCGCAGGCGCCGCCTGAGCTTTCGCAGGCGCTTGCCGACGAGGTTGTGGTAGTCGCGGCCCCAGGCGTAGCTGGCCACGCGGCCGGTGAGCCCGCCGGGATCCGGTGGCCGTTGGTGGTGGTGATCGAGCCCAAGGACCAGCACCGAGCGCGCCTGGGGCAGGCGGGTGCGAGGGTCCCTGCGCTCCTCGGGGCGCCGAGTCAGGTAGTCCAGGTCGCCGTGCAGGCCCTCGGCCAGCCAGCTCTGGAAGGCCTCGATGCGCGGGGTCTGGGCGGGCAGCGCCGAGGTGCGCACGTGCACGAAGCCCAGCTCAGCGGCCAGCCGCTCGACCAGCGCCCTCACCGCGACCTCCGGTTAGGTGTGCCATCCCAACGAACCCACCGCCTGTCTTCATGGAGCACCGCGTGCCCGAGATCCACGACGTCGTCATCATCGGCTCCGGCCCCGCCGGCAACACCGCCGCGCTGTACACCTCGCGCGCCAACCTCAAGCCCATCGTCTACGAGGGCTTGCAGCCCGGCGGGCAGCTGACGATCACCACCGACGTCGAGAACTACCCGGGCTTCCCCGAGGGCATCATGGGCCCCGAGCTCATGGACCGCATGAAGGCGCAGTGCACGCGCTTCGGCACCCGCTACGAGCCCTGGACCGTGCGCTCGGTGGACCTGGCCAGCTGGCCCTTCCAGTTCACCCTGGACACGGGCGAGGTCGGCCACGCCAGGACGATCATCGTCGCGACCGGTGCCACCGCGATGTACCTGGGCCTGGAGAACGAGATCCGCCTTCAGGGCTACGGCGTCAGCGCCTGCGCCACCTGCGACGGCTTCTTCTACCAGGGCAAGACCGTGGGTGTGGTCGGCGGCGGCGACAGCGCCGCCGAGGAGGCCGCCTTCCTGACCAAGTTCGCCGACGTGCACCTGTTCGTGCGCCGGGACGCGCTGCGGGCCAGCAAGATCATGCAGCAGCGGGTGGCCGACAACCAGCGCATCACCGTGCACTGGAGCACCTCGGTCATCGACGTGCTGGGCAAGGACGAGGTCACCGGCGTTCGCCTGGCCGACAACACGGACGGCAGCGAGCGGGACATGGACCTGGACGGGCTGTTCCTGGCCATCGGTCACAAGCCCAACAGCGCCGCCTTCGCCGACTGGGTCGACACGGACGAGACCGGGTACATCCTGACGGCCGCCGACAGCACGGCCACCAGGGTCCCGGGCCTGTTCGCGGCCGGGGACGTGCAGGACCACGTCTACCGGCAGGCCATCTCTGCGGCCGGCAGCGGCTGCATGGCCGCCCTCGAGGCCGAGCGTTGGCTCGAGAACAAGGGCTACGAGGCGCTGCCGCAGCGCGAGCTCTGAGGGGCCAGCCCGCTACTCCTCGTTCGGATCGACCGGCGTCTTCAGCATGAACGCCGGCAGGCCCGGCGCGTCGAAGCCGTCTCCGTCCAGGTCCACGAAGATGGGGTTGGTCAGCGCGAAGGGGTAGACCGGGAAGACCCGGGGCTCGGGGATGGCGGGCGAGAGCAAGGATCCCACGGCCTCGACGGAGCTCAGCGCCTCGGTCACGACCACCTGCAGCTCCACCGGCTCGTACACCACCGGCGTGAACAAGGGCCACAGCGGGTCACTGCCCATCGCGATGAGCACGTACCAGCTGTCCTGGGTGGGGCTGTCCGTCCAGGTGTC
>CALGIB010000402.1 GCA_937915955.1 uncultured Pseudomonadota bacterium | reverse complement strand
GAGCTCCAGGAGCAGTACGGTGACCAGCTCCAGATCGTCTACCGCGACTACCCGCTCTCGGGGGGCTCCGGCGGCCTGGAGCCCAGCATCGCGGCCAACTGCGCGGGCGCCCAGGGCAAGTACTGGGAGATGCACGACGAGCTCATGCGCAACACCAACTACACCGACGTCGCGCTCAAGGCCTACGGCCGCGCCGCCAAGCTGGACGAGGAGGCCTTCGCCGCCTGCCTGGCCGCCCCCGAGGCGCAGCTCCCCGAGATCATGAACGACTTCCAGGACGGCCGTGACCTGGGCGTCAGCGGCACCCCCGCCTTCTTCATCAACGGCATCCCCGTCAGCGGTGCCGTCCCGAAGGCCCAGTTCCAGCTGATCATCGACGCCGAGCTCGCGGAGAAGGGATGAGCCAGCTCGAGAGCCTCTACGCCCAGGCCGCTCGGGACGTCGCGGCGGCCGGCGATCTGCCGGCGCTGGACGGCGTGCGCGTGCAGTACCTGGGCAAGAAGGGCGCCATCAAGGCCCTGCTGAAGCAGACCGGCAAGCTCCCCCCCGAGGAGCGGCCCGGCTGGGGGCAGAAGGTCAACGCGCTGAACAAGCAGGTGACCGACGCGCTCGAGGCCCGCAAGGCCGAGCTCCAGCACGCCGCCGAGCAGGCCGCGCTCGAGGCCGGGTGGCTGGATCCGACGCTGCCGACGGCCGCCCGGACCGGCGCGCTGCACCCCATCACCAAGGTGCTCATGGAGGTCGTGGACCACTTCCACGGTCTGGGCTTCGAGGTCGCCTCGGGCCCGGAGATCGAAGACGCCTTCCACAACTTCGACGCCCTGAACATCCCGGACAACCACCCCGCCCGCGACGTCTGGGACACCTTCTACCTGACCACCGGCGAGATCCCCCGGACCCACACCAGCTCGGTCCAGATCCGCACGATGGAGCAGCGCCAGCCGCCCCTGCGCATCATCGCGCCCGGAAAGTGCTTCCGGAACGAGACCATCGACGCCACGCACCTGGCCGCCTTCAACCAGTGCGAGGGCCTGTACATCGACCGCGACGTGACGGTCGGCCACCTCAAGGCCACGCTCGAGGGGCTGGTCGAGCGGCTCATGGGCTACAAGGTGCCGACCCGCTTCCGGCCTGCGTTCTACCCCTTCGTCGAGCCGGGCCTGGACCTGGACATCGAGTGCATCTTCTGCAAGGGAGAGGGCTGCTCGATCTGCAAGTACGGCGGCTGGATCGAGGTCATCCCCTGCGGCATGGTGCACCCCAACGTGCTCCGGAGCTGCGGCATCGACCCCGAGGAGTTCAACGGCTTCGCCTTCGGCATGGGCTTCGACCGCATGGTCATGCTGCGCTACGGCATCGACGATCTCCGGCGGCTGTACGACGGCAACCTGGACCTCGTCCGCAAGCTGTGACGCTCGAGCCGATCACCGCCTGGGCGCGAGGGCTCCAGCGGAGAGCGTCGGACACGCGCTGGAGTGGCTGGCTCGCTGAGCTCCCCGCTCCGCTGCTGCTGCCAGCGGCCGCGGTCGGGCTGAACCGGGCGGTGGTGGGCCGGCTGGACCTGGCCGACCACCCCGGCCCTGGGGGCGCGGGCATGCTCTCGACGGTGGTCGGCCGGGGAGACTGGGACGGGCTCGTGCTGGACTTCGTGTCCGCTCTGTTGGGGCGCGGCTGGTCGGTGGAGGAGGCCGGGCGGGCTCCCAGTCAGCTGGGCCTCGCGCTGGCCGTGCTCGGCGCGGTCTTCGCGGGTCGGGCCCTGGCCGGTCGCGCGGGAGGCTGGGCGGCCGGGGCCTGCGTGGGCGCGATGGGCCTCCTTCAGCTGCTCGGGCTGTTCGTCGGCTACGACATGCCTGGGCTAGGGCTGGCCTCGCTGGGCCTGGGCCTGGCCCTGCTCGGGGCGAGGGTGGGGCTGCCCGGACTGCCCGCCGTGGCCGCAGGGGTGATGCTGGTGTGCCTGGGCGGGGCGGTCAAGGAGACCTCGCTGCCTCTGCTCGCCTCGCTGGCCGCTGTGCCGCTGGTCTCCAAGACCTGGGCCGCTCGGGCCGGGTCGCTGGCCGCCGTCGCGGGCGGCTTCGTGCTGGGCTCTACCTGGCTGCTCGAGGGTGCGGGGCTCCCCTGGGTGGACGAGCCCTCCCGCCAGCTCCACCGGGCCGTCGAGATGCCCGAGGCCTCGCTGGAGAGCCTGGGCGCTGGGCTGCAGGTGGTGCTGGACGCCTTCCCGGAGCCCTCGGCCGACGTGCTGCTCTGGCAGCTGGTGCCCTTGGCGGTGGTCGCGGCCCTGGTCCCGGGCGGCCGGCAGCTGGCTCGGATCGGGCTGGCGCTGGCCGCCCTCGCTGGGCTGGCCGCCGGCGGCGTGGGTGCGGGGATCGCGGCGCAGCCCCGGCACTTCCTGCCCGCCCTGCTTCCCCTGTTCGTGCTCGCGGGTGTGGGCGTGGCGGTGCTCGGGAGCTGGCTGGCCCGCCCGGTCCAGCAGCCCGTCTGGGTGCTGCTGCTGCTGCTGCCCTTCAGCGCAGGCGTGCTGCTCGACGCCCAGGACCTGCTGCACAGCTACGGCCTGGCCCGGATCGAGCGAGGGGCTGCGCCACCACGGCTCCCGGCGCCGAGGGATGGCTACTCGGGTCGCTACGGGTGGTTCGTGACCGAGGGCATGATGGACGGCACCGACACGCCGGGTGGGCCGGCGCTGCTGGCGCTGGCCGAGCAGCTGGATCGCCGGCTGGCGACGGTGTTCCTGCGCGACGGACGTCAGGAGCACATCCGCGTGGTCTCCTTCGAGGCGGGGCACGGTCAGGGGCAGATCTACGAGCCGGAGGCCTGCTGCCGCTCGGGGGCCACGGCGGGCTGCGCGCGGGAGCTGGTGGCCCTGATCGAGGGCTCCTCGGGCGCGCTGCTCTTGCCCTCGTCGCGCGGGCGGGGCCGCCGACTGGACCGCTCCTGGACCTGGAGCCGCGAGCTGCTTTGGGCGGGCGACTTCGAGGAGGACGACAGCGGCTGGTGGGTGGTGCTCCAGGGCTCCGGGCAGGACGCGTTGCCGGACTGCCGCGGTCGGGACTGGGTGCGGCTGGACGGCGGGGGCTAGTCCCGGAAGACGCTGACGAACCAGGTCAGCGAGGCCAGGGTCACGGACAGCACCCAGGTGATGGCCAGCGCGGTCGCGAGCTCCCAGGACGAGGTCAGCGCCGCCAGCACCGTGGCTCCGGTGAGCGCGACCGTCAGCACACCGCTGCCCGTCTGGATGGCCCGGAAGGCGCGGCCGACCCGCATGTTTCGCCTCAGGGTCAGCAGCTCCCGCTCCTCCGGTTTGCGCAGGTCGAGCAGCTCCGCCATCGGGTGCTCGTCGCAGCGACCCCCGCGGTCCGCGAAGCGACGGCCACAGTCCTGGCAGGCGAAGTCCAGCTCAGCTCTCCCGATACGGTTGGTGGGTGATGTACTTGGGCCGGCTGTCCAGCCTCAGGTGCAGCCACGATACGCCCAGGCCCGAGGTGGACAGCCAGACCTTGCGGCGCCTCCGCTCAAGCCAGTCCGCCAGCGCCAGTCCGGCCTCGACCCAGAGCGCGTCGATGACCGACTCGGGGGCTGTCTGCAGGAAGCGGCTCAGGTTGGCGGAGTCCGTCGCGGCGCGGGGTGAGGGCGCGATCAACCAGGAGCCGCCGGACAGATTGCGGAAGCGGTTGACCGGAGCGCCCAGCTTGCCCCGGAACGGCGAAGGATCCGGGCGCAGGCCCGCGACGGCCGCGCTGGGCAGCACCACGTAGCGGAAGACCTCCTCGCCACGACCGGGGCTCATGGGCGCGCACTCGAAGAAGCAGCCCTGGCCGCCCCCCTCACGGATGTCCTGGGTCAACAGCGCCCGGAGCTCCTGGCGTCCGACCAGCCCCGTGATCAGCTCGTCCACGGTCAGCGCTCGTCCATGGTCCTGAATCGTCCTCTCGAGGCCCTCCTTCTGCAGCTCCAAGCACACCTCCGAGCCCTGAATATGCTCGCCGCGGCCAGGAGATCCCGGGATCCTGGGATCCTCGTCCCCAGAGTCCGAGGCGTTAGCCCCTCGGGTATGAAACACGCCCTCATCACCGGCGCCTCCAGCGGGATCGGCGCAGCCCTGGCGCGGGAGCTTGG
>CALGIB010000401.1 GCA_937915955.1 uncultured Pseudomonadota bacterium | reverse complement strand
GCACACCTCGGCGATGTACAGCGGCAGCATCGAGGGCACCGGGCCGCGCTACTGCCCCTCGATCGAGGACAAGATCGCGCGCTTTGGCGACCGAGAGCGGCACCAGCTCTTCCTCGAGCTGGAGGGTCACCACACCGACCGCGTCTACCTGAGCGGCCTGAGCACCTCGCTGCCAGAGTCTGTGCAGGTGCAGGTCGTGCGCAGCATCGTGGGCCTGGAGCGGGCCGAGATCCTGCAGTGGGGCTACGCCGTCGAGTACGACTTCTCGGACCCCCGCGACCTGGACCACGGCATGCAGCACAGAGCCCTCCCGGGCCTGTACCTGGCGGGCCAGATCTGTGGCACGAGCGGCTACGAGGAGGCCGCCGTGCAGGGCTTCGTCGCCGGCGTCAGCGCGGCCCGGGGCGAGCCCTTCCTGCTGGGCCGGGAGCAGGCCTACATCGGCGTCTTGATCGACGATCTGGTGACCCGCGGGGTCGGGGGAGAACCGTATCGAATGTTCTCGAGCCGGGCCGAACACAGGCTCCTGCTGCGCGAGGACAACGCCGACCGCCGGCTGCGGCAGATCGGACACGAACTCGGCCTGGTGGACGAGCCGGACATGACACGGTTTCGAGCCAAGGAGGCCGCCCTCGCCGAGGCCCGGGACAGGCTCAGCCGCAGCCGCGCGGTGCCCGACGCCTCCACGCTGGCCGCGCTCGAGGCCCTGGGCCTGGGCGGCCTGAAGAAGCCCGTCGACGGCGAGGAGCTGCTCCGTCGGCCCGGCGCGCGCTACAGCGATCTCGCCGGCCTGCTGGGCCTGCTGGCGCTGTCCCCCGAGCTGTCCGAGCAGGTCGAGACCGACGTGAAGTACGCCGGCTACATCCGCCGTCAACGCGCCCGCGCGGCCCAATCCCGCCGCCTCGGGGGAGCCCTCCTGCTCGATCTTGACTACACCCTGGTGCCTTCGCTCTCCAACGAGGTCCGGGAGCGCCTGCAGCGAGCCCGCCCCCGGGACCTCCGCAGCGCCGCGCGCCTGCCGGGTATGACCCCAGCCGCCATCGATGTCCTGACCGCCTTTGTCGCCAGCCGCAGGAGCCGCACGTGAGCCCCCTCGAAGAACACCACCACGCGCTGCTTCAGCGCTGGCGCAAGGTCATCAACCTGGTCGGCAAGGGCCCGCTGGAGCCCCACTTCGAGGACGCACGGCGCGCCGTCGGCTGGCTGGACGCGAAGGGGGACTGGGCGGACCTGGGCTCGGGCGCCGGCTTCCCCGGCGTGGCCCTGGCCGCGCTCTACCCCCAGGCCCGGGTGCTGCTGGTGGAGTCCCGCAGCAAGCGCGCCAGCTTCCTGGACCAGGTGGCCGCGGCCGCCGACAACCTGAGCGTGCTCTGCGAGCGCAGCGAGACGCTCCAGGACGCCTCCTTCGACGGCCTGATCTCCCGCGCCTACAAGCCGCCCCGGGACTGTCTGGTGGACGCCCTGCGCCTGCTGCGCCCGGGCGGCACGGTGGTGCTGATGCTGGCTCGTCAGGAGCCCCCGACGCTGGACGGGCTGGAGCTGTTCCACGTGGAACACTACGACCTGGATGGCCGCCCCAGGCAGGCCGCGGGCTACCGCAAGCTGCTGTGATCGTTCAGGCTCGCCCCGCTCGGGCGAAGGCGAGCACGTGCCCGTCGGGGTCCAGCACGTAGGCGACCTCCTCGCCCCAGTCCCGGGGCCCCAGCGGGCTGAGCAGCCCGGCTCCCTCCGCCAGGGCTCGCTCGAGCAGGGCCTCGGGGCGCCCCACGCGCAGGTAGAGCTCGGCGCGCGGCCCTCGACCCTCGAGCAGGCCAGGCAGCAGTCGATGGATGCCGGCCTCGGGCATCAGGCCGAGGCGACCGCCTCCCGGCAGCGGCAGCTCGGTCATGCCCGGCACGTCCAGGCTGGGGGCGACATCGAGCACGGACGCGTAGAAGTCCCGCGCTCGCCCCTGATCGGCCACGTAGAGGATGAAGAGGTCCAAGGATCCTTGCCGGTGTTCCACGTGGAACATAACCCAAGTGGCCGGAATCACGAAGCCGGCACGGTTCCACACGCGCAGCCGTTGCGCCGTCAAGAGCCGCGCACTACCCTCGGTCACCCCTCCGCGACGCGTCCCCCGCGAGCGCAACAGCCCACGGTAGCCATGCCCCGCATCCTCTCCGTCTCCAACCAGAAGGGCGGCGTCGGCAAGACGACCACCGCCATCAACCTGGCCGCCAGCCTGGCCCACCTGGGCCGCCCCACCCTGCTGGTGGACCTGGATCCACAGGGCAACGCCTCCAGCGGCGTCGGCTGCCCGATGAGCGAGGTCGACGCCGGCGCCTACGACGCCCTGATCGGCGAGGCCACCCTGGCCGAGGTCAGCTGGGGCACCTCGGTGGACGGTCTGGACGTGGTGCCCGCGATCGAGGCCCTGCTGGGCGCCGAGATCGAGCTCTACGGCCTGGAGCGCCGCGAGCGCCGCCTCGAGGAGCTGCTGCGCCAGGCCAACGGCTTCTACGACTACGTGATCTGTGACGGCCCCCCCAGCCTGGGCATGCTGACCGTCAACATCCTGACGGCCGCGGACGCCGTCCTGGTGCCCGTTCAGGCAGAGTACTTCGCGCTCGAGGGCCTGGGCATGCTGATGCGCACGATGGATCAGGTCCGCCGCGGCCTGAACCCCCGGCTCAGGCGCGAGGGCATCATCGTGACCATGCGCGACCCGCGCAGCCGCCTGGCCAACGAGGTGGAGGAGGAGCTGCGCCGCGTCTTCGGGGCCGAGGTCTTCGACACGGTCATCCCCCGCAACGTGCGCCTGAGCGAGGCCCCCTCCCACGGAGAGCCCGCGCTGTCCTACGAACCCAGCTCCGCGGGGGCGCGCTCCTACCTGCGCCTCGCCGAGGAGCTCCTCCGACGCAACGAGAGCCGGCTCGCCGGCGAGGTGGTCGCATGAGCCGCAGCAGCCTGGGGCGTGGCCTCGCCGCCCTGATCCCCGACACCCTGATCGATCCGGGCCCCTCGCGCGGGGGCGCCGCCGGCCCCTCGGTGGTGCCGCTGGCCGAGATCCACCCCAACCCCGAGCAGCCTCGGTCCCGCTTCGACGCCGAGCGCCTGGAGGAGCTCGCCAGCTCGTTGCGCGAGCACGGGGTCCTGAGCCCCCTCGTGGTGCGCCCTCGCAGCGGCGGCGGCTACGTGCTGATCGCCGGCGAGCGGCGCCTGAGGGCGGCGGGCCTGGCCGGACTCGAGACCGTCCCCGTGGTGGTGCGGGAGGACGCCACGACCGCCGAGATCCAGCTCGAGCTGGCCCTGGTCGAGAACCTGCAGCGCGAGGACCTGGACCCCATCGAGGCGGCCCGTGGCTACAAGCGCCTGCAAGGCGACTTCGGCTACACGCAGGAGGAGATCTCCGCCAAGATCGGCAAGAACCGCAGCACCGTGGCCAACGCGCTCCGCCTGCTCCGCCTGCCCCTGAAGCTGCAGGACCTGGTGCAGGAGGGCCGGCTGAGCACCGGGCACGCCAAGGCCCTGCTGGCGCTGGACGACGACGACGACATGCTCTCGGTGGCCGTCCGGGTGCTCGAGCACGATCTGTCGGTGCGGGCCACCGAGCGCCTGGTAAAGGCCCGGCTGGCGGGGCCCAAGCCCACCCAGCGAAGGGGCGTGTCCAAGGCCATCACCCGCCTGGGTGAGCAGCTGTCTCGCGATCTGGAGACCCACGTCGACGTCCGGCCCAAGGCCCGAGGCGGCGGCGGACGCATCGTCATCGAGTACTACAGCGCCGAGGAGCTCGAGCGTCTCATCGAGCACCTGCGCCCCTCGTGAGCTTCTCGGACGCGCCGTTGAACGCGCTGCTAGGCCGCGGCGCGGTCTACGAGGGCGACCTGTCCTTCGAGGGTCGAGTGCGCCTGGACGGTCTCTTCCGCGGGCGGATCTACACCGACGAGGTGCTCGAGATCGGCCCCGAGGGCTGCGTCGAGGGCGAGGTCGACGCGGCCATCGTCGTGCTGGCCGGCCAGGTCGAGGGCACGCTGAACGTCCGCGACCACCTGCTCGTCCAGGCCACCGCCCACGTCCGAGGCCACGTCCGAGCTGCACGGATCGAGGTGCGTCCAGGCGCACGCTTTGCTGCCACGCTGGACGTCGGCCAGGAGCCCCAGGAGTAGCCCATGCCTGCGCATCGTCCTGTCATCGTCGGCATCGCGGGAGGCACCGCCTCGGGAAAGACCACCCTGGCGAGGCGTGTGTTGGCATCACTCGGCGAGGACAACTGTCTCCTGATCTCACACGATCGCTACTACCACGACGTCGAGAACCCGAGGGCCTTCAACTACGACCATCCGGAGGCGCTGCAGACCTCGCTGCTGGTGGAGCACCTGATCCGCCTGAAGGTCGGCGAACAGGTCGAGCTGCCCGACTACGACTTCAAGACCCACACCCGGCAGGCCCGCGGCATCCCGACGCCGTCCCGGCCGACGATCGTGGTCGAGGGCATCCTGGCCCTGCAGAACCCCCACCTGCGCGAGCTCTACGACCTGGTGGTGTACGTCGAGACCCCGGACGACCTGCGCCTGGCCCGAAGGATCCGGCGGGACGCCACGGAGCGGGGCCGCGACGTCGAGGAGGTGCTGACGCGCTGGCTCGCGACGGTTCGGCCCATGCACATGCGCTTCGTGCTGCCCACGCGCACCTTCGCGGACCTGGAGCTGACGGGCACCGGCCTGCTGGAGCCCCTGGTCGACTCGCTGCTGAGCGCCATCGAGCAGCGCCGCCGCGAGCTGGGCGAGGACGACGGGGATCCCGAGACGCTGGAGGACGTCGACCTGGTCATGGTCGAGGAGAGGACCGAGGAGCTCTGAAGCTCAGGGGGCCGCGGGCTCGCGCTTGTTGACCTTCTGGTCGCCCTTGCCCGCCTCGAGGTTCAGCTCGAAGTCCCAGGCCACGCCCTCGCCGTGGCTGTCGGACACCGTGATGCGGGGCCGGTAGGTGCCCCCCTCGGTCTGCTCCTTGCTGCCGCTGAAGTGCAGGGTGCCGGTCTGGTCGATGGTCATGCCCGGGGGCGCCTGATCCAGCGTAAAGGTCAGGCTGTCGCCGTCGGGGTCGCTGGCCAGGACCTTGAGGCCGTCCACCCGGTCCAGGCGCATGCGCCCGACGTCGATGACCGGCGGGGAGTTGCCGATCACCTTGGGGCCGCTCGTCTTGACGGCCTTGGCCTGCGCCGAGCGCACCTCGACCTCGCAGTTGACCGTGTCGCCCTTCTTGAACACGGACGCGGGCAGCACCGCCTGGGTCTGGCCCTGCACGCGCACGCCGTTGACGAACCAGGTGTAGGCGAAGCGCAGGCGGCCGTCCTCGGGGTCAACGGCGTTCACCGAGGCCTGGATCGGCTGGCTGGCGTTGGCCCCGCCGCTGAGCACCAGGGACTTGATCCGAGGCCCGGAGACCGCGACCTCGCGCTCCTCGACGAGCTCGAACGAGGCCGTGTCCATCGTGTTGGCCCCCCGCGCGGGGACCGGCGGCTCGGGCTTGGCACAGGCGAACAGAATCAGCAGCGTCATCAGGTCATCCGGGGGGCCCACTATAGCGTTTGAGCGTTGGACTCCACCGAGCGCCCCGTGCTAGCATCGAGCCGCGGAGGCGAGATGGCACACGACTCCGGAGTCTTGACAGCAAGCGCTCTGACCGCGACGGACACTCCTTGGGTGGAGCTGCACCGACTGCTGATCCCCGAGCGGGTCGAGCCCCTCCTGCCACCTCGGCTCGTCGCCCGCTGGCGGGTCGCGGCGCTGACCCTCGAGCTGGACGGCACCACGCTCATCGTGGCCGTCACGCCGCCTCTGTTGGGGTCCGTGGCCGACCAGATCCGCTGCTCGACCCACCTGGCCGTCGAGTTCGTCTTCGCCGACGCGGCCTCCATCGACGCGCTGCTGTGGCGCCTCCACGGCCTGGCGCCTCGTCAGCCGTGGGCCTGATAGCGCTCGAACAGCTCGGCCAGTAGCCGATCCTCGGCGGCCTCCTCGATGGCCCAGCGCTCCAGCACCAGGCGGTTGCGGCGGCGCACGCCCCAGAAGGCGAACAGCACCAGCGGCGCCCCCAGCCCCCACCACAGCATGTCGCCGCCCAGGGCCGCGAACTGGATGTCCCCCTCGGTCAGGCGGGCGCGCCAGGCCTGGTCGATCTCCTCGGCGGAGTCCCCCGTCGCGCTGCGGAAGGCGGCGCGGACCGGCTGCCCCGCCGCGATGGCCTGGACCAGGACGGGCAGGGTCTCGGGGCCGTACTCGCCGGCGACGTAGGCGATGAGGTCGGCGGACTGGGCATAGGCCAGGTCGGCCTGCAGCGGATCCGAGGGGAAGCCGTCCGTGAGCTCGTCCAGGGTCAGGAGCTCGCCGCCCCAGGTGTGGCGGGCGATGCGGGCGGGCAGCTCCGGGGTGATCTCCCCCGCCACCCACTGGGCGAGGCCCTCCTGGAGCCAGCGCGGGACCGGCCTGGCGCCAAAGGCCTGACCCAGCAGGACGTGCGTGATCTCGTGGTCCAGGACCTGCTCGAGCGGCTTGGCGGTGCCAGGGCGGATCGAGGGAGACTTGAGGTAGATCAGGGCCCGCTGGGGGTAGGCCGTGCCGTCGGCCCAGGAGGGCGGCGTACCCGGCTGCAGGGTGTGGAAGACGCGCTCGTCGTCGGCCAAGGTGATGTCGATGTGACGCCCCGCGCCGATCCCCAGCCGCCCGGCGATGCCCGGGATGGCGACGGCGGCGTGCTCGGCCAGGCGCTCGAGCGTGGCCCGGTCCCCGGCCCGGCCGTGGAAGGTCGCGTAGCTGCCCTGAAGGGAGATGTAGTGGCCCGGCGGCCGCGGGGGCGCCTCGAGCTGCAGCGTCGTGTCCACGGTCTCGGGGATGGGCTCCCAGCTCTGCGCGAGCGCGGGAGGGGAGAAGAAGAGCAGCATGGCGAGCGCCAGCATGGACAGGGACCGTGTCACGAGACCAGGGTAGTGCCGATTCCGGAGGGGACAAGCGCCCGGATCTGGAACAATCGTAAAACGACGATGGTTTAGAAGGGCGCGGTGAGCCCGGCCTGGGCCGTCCAGTCCTGGCCGACCCGGCCGGCCGCCTCCAGCCAGATCCGCTCGGCCAACAGGTAGCGAGCGCCCGCGCCGACCTCGACCCCGCGCGCGTCGCCGCCGGTAGCGAGCAGGCCCCCGGTGAGCCACAGGTCCGAGCTGTCCAGCACCCGCGCCTCCCCGGCGAGCAGCGCCTGGACCTCGGTGCTCTCGAAGGACCGCTCCCCCTCGAGGCTGACGTCCGCCCGCTCGACCCAGGTCAGCAGGTAGCCGCCGGTCTCGGCGCGCAGCCCCAGGGCCAGGGCCCCTCGCTCGCTCTCCCGGGAGGCCAGCAGCTCGCCGCTGCTCCAGCGCTCGCGGTACCAGTCGTCGTGGATCACCCCCTCGTCCTCGAGCAGCCCGCCGCTCAGGCTCTCCAGGCGCCAGCGCCCCTCGATGGACCAGGGGCCCAGGTCCACGCCGGGGGCCACCTCCACGGTGAGCCGAGGACCGAGCACGCCCAGATCGCCGACCAGGCCGCTGTGCCCCCCCAGCCCGACCTCGGCGAGCAGGTGCACGTCCTGTCCGAACCGCGCGGACACCAGCGCCCCGGACTGGGACCGGGAGGCGCCGCGGTAGCCGTAGCCGCCCACACCCACGGCCACGCGCGCCCCCGTGATGGCCGGGGTGGTCCTCGCGAGGGCCGCGCGCCCGTAGACCAAGGGCTCCTGCAGCGGGGCCGCAGGCAGCCGACGCGTGAAGCCGCCGTCCAAAGCCAGCCCGTCCGTGTCGAGCTGACCGGGGGCGCTCCGGCCGGCGCCACCGACCAACGAGAAGCCCCAGGTGGCGGCGGACTGGGCGAGCTGCAGCCCGAGGTCCGGGCCCACTCCACCCAGGGCCCCCGTGGCGCTGAGGGCTCGGAGCTCGAGCCCCGGCAGCAGGGCGGGGTGGGCGCTCCGGTCGATGTTGCCCGGC
>CALGIB010000400.1 GCA_937915955.1 uncultured Pseudomonadota bacterium | reverse complement strand
GGAGGCCGCCAAGCGTCCGCTTGATCGTCTCCAGCGGGCCTTCGTCGCCCTGCTCGAGCGGCACCTCGAGGCCGAGGAGGAGCACCTCTTCGGGCGAATCGCCGAGCTGCCCGCGGCCGAGCACCTGGCCATGGTCGAGGAGCTTCGGGCTCGACGCAGGGCTTGAGCGCGGCTGCCCGCGCTACGCTGTCGTGGCCCGGAGGCACTCCCCATGACGATCACCCGTGAGCTGGTCCAGGAAGCGATCGAGGACGACCCGACGCTGTGGACGCTCAAGCGCATCGAGCTGGACGAGGTGCTCGAGGTCCTCGGCGAGCACCACCCGAGCATCGCCGACGAAGACGAGCTGTTCCAGGCCCTGCTCGACGTGATGTACAAGACGCGCCCGACCGGCCCGCTCTAGCCGCATGGAGCTGCCCGAGCTGCTGGCGGCCCACCCCTGGCCCGCGCGCATGCTGGCCGCTGGCGAGCCGCTGGAGCAGCACTGGACCCTGCGCTCCAGCCTGCCGCCCGAGGAGCTCTGGCTCTGGCTGCGGGACACCTCGCGCCTGAACCGGGCGCTGGGACTGGGCGAGATGCAGTTCGAAGAGGACGTCCAGGGCCGCGTCCGGGGCCGCTCCGAGACCGCCGGCATGACCCACGTCTGGACCGAGCACCCCTGGTCCTGGGTCGCCGCCCAGCAGATCGTCGCGGTGCGCGAGTACCAGTACGGGCTGGCCTGGTGGGTGCGGGCGATCTACCGCTTCGAGCCCGACGGCGAGGGCTGCCTGCTCACCGTCTACTTCGGCTGGATCCCGCGCGGGTTCTTCCAGCGCCTGGTGCTCGCCTCGGCCCGGGACTGGCTGGAGCGCGGCTATCGCCGCGTGGTCGAGGAGATCGAGGCCAGCAGGCCCGGCGAGCACTCGCCCTGGCAGCAGACCCAGGACCCCCAGCTGGACTGGGCGGCGCTGCGCCGCAAGCAGGAGCTGCTGCTGGCGGCCGGTCAGCCTCGTGAGCTGGTGGCCGGCCTGGGGGAGTGGCTGGCCCGGGCCGACGACCTGGACCTGGCCCGGATCCAGGTGCTGGCGCTGGCCGAGGAGTGGGGCCTGGCGCCTCGCAAGCTGGTGGATCTGGCCCTGCACGCCACCCGGGCGGGCCTGCTCAGCATGAGGTGGGACGTCGTCTGCCCCCACTGCCGAGGGGTGCGAGAGAGCTGCGGCGAGCTCTCGGGCATCCCCAGCGAAGGCCGCTGCGCCGCCTGCGAGCTGGACTTCGACACCCAGGGGCCGGACGCCATCGAGATCGTCTTCCACGTGCACCCCTCGATCCGCCAGGTCCCGGAGCGCTTCTACTGCTCCGCCGAGCCGGCCCAGAAGGAGCACATCGCCCTGCAGCAGCACCTGCAGCCCGGCGAGAGCCTGGAGCTGAAGACCCGCCTGGCCCCGGGCCCCTGGCGCCTCCGGGTGGCCGACCACAGCGGGCTGGTCGAGCTCGGCGAGGGCCCCTCGAGCCTGGTGCTGAGGCCCTCCTCCGAGCACACCGTGGGCGCCCCGGAGCCTCGGGTGCGCCTCGAGAACACCCTGGACCGGCCCGCGACCTTCGTGCTCGAGCGCGGCAGCTGGTCACCGCATCGACTCGGCCCGCGACAGCTCTTCGCGCTGCAGGAGTTCCGCGACCTGTACTCGGACGCCTACCTCGACGCGGGCGTGCGCCTGGCGCTCGGCGAACAGACGGTGCTCTTCACCGACGTGGTCGGCTCGACCCGGCTCTACCTCGACCGGGGGGATCCCCAGGCCTTCGCCCACATCAAGCAGCACTTCGACGAGCTGCTGGCGATCACGCGCGCCCACGAAGGGGTGGTGGTCAAGACCATCGGGGACGCCCTGATGGCCAGCTTCCTGGAGCCGACCCAGGCCCTCCAGGCCGCGCTGGCGATGCAGCGCGCCTTCCCCCGCGAGCGCGAGGACACCCCGGTGCGCCTGCGGATCAGCCTGAACACAGGCCCCTGCATCGCCGTGCGCCTGAACAGCAACATCGACTACTTCGGCACCACGGTGAACTTCGCGGCGAAGCTGCAGGCCTGCGCCGAGGGCCACCAGGTCGCCTTCTCCGAGACCGTGGCCCAGCGCGAGGAGGTCCGCGCCTGGCTCGAAGCCCAGGGCCTGAAGGTCGAGGAGACGAGGCTGACCAGCCCCGTCCTGGGCACGCCGAGGGCCTGGCGCGTCACGGTGGGCTGACCTCGCACAGGCGTGTGTGCAATGCCCCACCCAGCCCCGAGAGAGTGGCCGCAGGGGCGGGTCCCCGGTGGCACGCGGCTTGCCTTGAAGGAGGCCCCGAGCAACGGAGGCCGAATGGACAACGTCAGGATCACCTGGCGAGGCATGAGCCACAGCGACGAGCTGGAGACCTATGTCATGCAGCACGCCCTCAAGCAGGAGCGCTACCTGAAGGAACTGCACAGCTGCCAGATCACCGTGGGCCGAGACAGCCACCACAGCCAGAAGGGGCCTGGCTCCTACGAGGCGCACGTCGAGGTGCGTGGCCCCGCCACCGACCTGAACGTCTCCCGGCACGGCGAAGATCCCGAGTCAGCCGTCCACGAGGCCTTCGAGGCCCTGACCACCCAGCTCCGCAAGCACCACGACAAGCTGCGCTCCGAGCCGCGGCGGCAGGTCGAGCGCGACTGAGCCCGGCGGTCACGCCGAGCCCGTCGAGCGGTGTCCGATCGAGAGGCGGCCCAGTGGACGTGGTGCTCTCGGCCAGCTCGATAGCGGACAGCTTCAGGACCCTCGACAGCGCCTGGGTACACCAGATCGGCCTGGGGGCCCGGGCCACATTCTGAGGCCGTGCGTGGGAGACTGCGGCCTCCACCCGCGGAGGCCGCATGCTCCTGAGTCTCATCTCCAGCTCCTGGGCCGGCTTCGGCGGCGCCGAGCTGGCTGTCGTCGGCGAGCTCGACGAGCTGGGCGGCGAGGTCGTGCTCGAGCTGGGCGTCATCCCCTGGCGCCAGGACCGGGATCGGCTCGAGCTGGACTGGGCCGCCCTCGGCGTGGGTTGGAGCTGGATGAACCAGGGCGGCCGCCTGGACAGCTTCGACGCCGTGACCCTGGCCGGGCGCGTGGTCTTCGGCTCGGGCAGCACCGGCGCGGGCTGGAGCCTGGCCGAGCTGCACCTGGACAACGACCTGGGCCTGATCGAGGCCGGCTTCGCGCGCGGCGGCATGAGCGGGCGCGCGCTGGACGAGCGGCTGTCCTGGGACGTGGGCGCCGACCTGCACTACCGCTGGGTCGGGCTCGAGGAGGGGCTGCTGCTGGGCGTGCCCCTGTCCGCGGGCTTCGAGTGGCCGCTGATGGAGCGGCCCTTCGTCGGGGCGGACGCGCACCTGCGCCCCAGCTTCGGGCTGATCGGCGACCGCACGATGACCTGGGACGGCGGCGCCGGGCTGGTCGCGGGCGTGCACGCGGTCCAGGAGCGGCAGGCCACCCTGGACGTGCTCGTCCGGGCGGGCTCCTCGGCGGACAGCTTCACGCAGCTGAGCAGCCCCTGGGTCCATCGGGCCAGCATCGGGGCGCGCGCCCGGTTCTGAGCCTGGGCGAGGCGCCGACCTGGCTACAGCGGCGCGCCCCCGGCGATCCACGCACCGAGCACCGCCCGCTCCTGGTCGGTCATGCCCGTCACGTTCCCCAGCGGCATCGTCTGGGTGTCCACGGCCTGCGCCTGGATCTTCGGAGCCGCCTGGCGGATCTGCTCCGGGGTCTCCAGCAGCAGGCCCAGCGGCGGCGCGGCGATCCCCTCAAAGGTCGGGGTCTCGGCGTGGCAGCCCACGCAGCGGGCCTCGATGATCGGCCCGACCTCGGCGAAGCCCGGCACCTCGGCCCCCTCGACGCTGGGCCTGGGCCCGTGGCTCACGAACGCCAGGCCCATCATGCCGAGCGCGGCGACAGGCAGGATCCAGCGCGCGTCCTGACCTCGGTCCATCAGGTTGAAGGCGTGCCGCGCGATCGAGCCCAGCAGCGCGATGCCCGCCAGGACCGCCCAGCCCCAGGTGTGCCCGTAGGTGAAGGGGAAGTGGTTGCTGACCATGATGAACAGCACGGGGAGCGTGAAGTAGTTGTTGTGCAGGCTGCGCAGCGAGCCGGCGGCGCCCGCGTCGATCTCGGGCTCCCGGCCGGCCAGCAGCGCATCGACCATCTTCTTCTGGCCGGGGATGATCACGAAGAAGACGTTGAGCGCCATCATCGTGCCCACCATCGCGCCCACGTGGATGTAGGCCGCGCGGGGGCTCAGGAGCTCCGAGAGCCCCCAGGCCGCGGCGCAGAGCAGCGAAAAACCCAGCGCCGCGAAGACCCGAGGGTGCCGGCTGAGCGGCGAGCGGCAGAGCAGGTCGTAGACCACCCAGCCAAGGGCCAGGCTGCCGACCCCGATCGAGGCGGCAGCCCAAGGCGCCAGGTCGCTGCCGGGAGGGACCATCGAGGTGCCCGCCTGCATCCAGTAGACGAGCAGCAGCAGGCTCACGCCGCTGATCCACGTGAGGTAGGCCTCCCACTTGAACCAGTGCAGCGTCTCGGGCAGCGCGCGGGGCGCGCCCTTGATCTTGCGCACCTGGTAGAAGGCGCCGCCGTGCACGGACCAGAGCGCGCCGGCCAGCTCGCCCGTCTCGTCGTCGTCGACCGGCCGGACGTTGTTGTTCAGCCAGTTGAAGTAGAAGCTGGTGCCGATCCAGCCCGCCCCCACGATGAGGTGGAACCAGCGCGCAAGGAGGCTCAACCAGTCGGTCAGCCAGGCCATGGGGCCATCCGGGTGGGGTCAGGCCGGGAGCGTAGGGATCGGGGCTTGCCCGGTCAAGAGCACCGGGTCAGGTGGAGGGCATGAACGGCGAACACCGAGACACCTTGATCGCGCTGACCCGGCACAGTGACGCCCAGCTGGCGCTCGACGCGATGCAGCGACTCCGCGACGAGCCCGGGCTCTAGGTGCTCGAGGCGCTGCACGACCTGTACGAGCGCGCCTGGTACTGGGACGACGACAGCTAGACCCTGGCGCGCACCATCGTGCTCAACGCCGAGCTCCGTCGCGTGGGTCAGGGGCCCGCCCGCAAGCGCCGCAAGCGCCGGGGGACCCCGCCCGTCGGGCCGGACACCGGGCCGCCCAGGTCCTGGCGCTCCGGGACGAGGCCTCCTACCTGGCCGAACTCGAGGACAGCTCGGTGGTGCCGGCGCTGCGCCGCTGCCTGGATCGCCCCGTGGACGCACGCCGAAGGGCTCAGCGGCTCCAGTCGGCCCAGCCGTTCGGCGTCTCCCAGACCCGCACGTGCACCACCTCGACCCCGCGGGGCGCCAGCAGCTCCGAGGCCACGCGCGCCAGCTCGGCCGCCACGTTCTCGGCGGTGGGGTGCCCCTCCATCCAGTAGACCGGCCGCCCGTGCCGCGCGTTGCTCTCGGCCACCGCCACGCAGGCCGGGTCCTCGTCGCCGCGCATCAGGATGGCGGTGTGGTCCCAGCGCTCGTCGATCCAGGCCCCGACCAGCTGCTTGATCACCCCGAAGTCGATCACCCGACCTCGGTCGTCCAGCTCCGGCGCCGCGCAGGTGATGTCGGCGGTGTAGCGGTGACCGTGGAAGGCCGCGCACTTGGACTCGTGACGGGGCACGCGGTGCATGGCATCCCAGGCCAGCCGCCTCGTACAGGTGATGCTCACTGGCGCACCCAGATGTCCACGTAGGCCGACCCGTAGTTGTCGCCGGTGGTGCAGCTCGCGATGCCCTCGAGCATGCCCAGCCGGATGGTGTCGCTGCTGTCGCTGCGGTCGATGATGAAGTCGTAGGTGCCGGAGAAGGTGGTGTTGCCGGTGTAGTCGCTCAGGGCCATGCCGCAGACGCTGCTGCCGTAGTTCTGGGCCACGCCCCAGTCCTCGCTCGCGAACTGGAAGCCCAGCGGCACGCAGCCCGTCATGGCCGAGGGGTAGGTGCAGTGTCCGTGGGTGCTGCCCGAGGCGTACTCGAAGAGCACCTCGTTCCAGCTGAAGCCCTCGGTGTTGTAGCTGCTGGTGTCGTAGCCGGTGCCGTAGACGTGTGCGTCGTCCTTGACCAGCGTCCAGCCGCCGCCGTCGGTGCTCATGTCGCACTCGTAGTCGCCGAGGTCCAGCGTGTAGGTGCCGTCGGCGGCCGAGGGGTCGTCCGCCAGGACCTCGGCGCAGTCCTCGGCCGGGCAGTCCGCGCCGGTGCCCAGCACGCCCTCGTCGACGTCCCCGTCGCAGTCGTCGTCCACGGCGTTGCAGGCCTCGCTCTCCCCGGGGTTGACGGCCGAGTCGGCGTCGTCGCAGTCGTCCTCGCTCTCGGACTCGCCCGAGTCCGCGCAGTCCAGGTCCGAGGAGCTCACGGTGCTGCCGTCCTCGTCGCCGTAGCCGTCCCCGTCGTCGTCCACGAAGCACCGCTCGCCGCCGTCGCAGTCGTTGTCGACGCCGTCGGCGGTGACCTCGCTGGCGCCCGGGTTCACGGCCCCGTCGCTGTCGTCGCAGTCCGTGTCGTCGCTGACGTAGCCGCTGGGCTGCGCGCAGGCCTCGAGGGTGACGCCCGCGTCGCCGTAGCCGTCCGCGTCGGCGTCGGCCGACCAGGTGTAGGCGTCGACCGCCGAGTCCTCGTCGATGTCCCCGTCGCAGTCGTCGTCGACGCCGTTGCAGTACTCGTCGTGGCCGGGGAAGACCTCGCTCTCGCCGTCGTCGCAGTCGTCGGCAGAGCTGGACTCGTAGTCGTCGGTGCAGTCCAGGTCGCTGCTGGCCACCGTGGCCCCGGTGCTGGCGCCGTAGGTGTCGACGTCGTCGTCCAGGTAGCAGAGGTCGCCGCCGTCGCAGTCCTGGTCCGCGCCGTCCGCGATGACCTCGACCGCGCCCGGGTTCACCGAGGGGTCTGAGTCGTCGCAGTCCGTGCCGTCCGCCGCGTACCCGGTGGGGAGCGTGCAGGCCTGGATGGTGAAGTCGGCGTCTCCGTAGCCGTCCTCGTCCACGTCCCCGTAGAAGGTGGTGGTCACGCCCTCGTCCACGGCGCCGTCGCAGTCGTTGTCGGCCTCGTCGCAGACCTCGGCCTCGTCGGGGTTGGCGTGGGCGTTGGTGTCGTCGCAGTCGCCGTCGTTCTCGCTGCTGCCGTCCGGCTGGGCGCAGGCGCTCAGCTCGCCGTCGGGGTCGCCGTAGCCGTCCTCGTCCGCGTCGGTCCACCAGGTGCCGGTGACGCCCTCGTCGACCTCGCCGTCGCAGTCCTGGTCCACGCCGTCGCAGACCTCGGGCGAGCCCGGGTAGCGCCCGTCGTCCGAGTCGTCGCAGTCGTTGCCCACCACGGCCGCGCCCTCGGGCCGCTCGCAGGCCTCGATCGGGCTGGCCTCGTCGCCGTAGCCGTCGGCGTCCTCGTCCGCGTAGTAGATCGAGGTCACGTCCTCGTCGACGTCCCCGTCGCAGTCGTTGTCGATGCCGTCGCAGCGCTCGACCGCGCCCGGGTAGATGTCGCGCTCCTCGGGCGCGCAGTCCTCCTCGTTCAGCCATCCGTCGCCGTCGATGTCGGGGAGATCGGCCAAGGCGCTGTCGTTGCCGGGGTCGAGGGGCTTGCTTCGGCAGGCGAAGAGGGCGAGCAGCGCGAGCATGTGGGCTCCTGGGAAGGCCCCCCAGGGTATCCCGCGGCGGCCCCGTTCCTAAAACCCGTCACCCCACGGTCCGATGAGCCCGGCATGAGCTGGTTCAAGAAGGAAACCAGGGCCACCGCGCAAGACGCCGAGGTCCTCCGCGACGCCCTGATCGCCGTGCTCGAGGTCTCTGCGTCGTCCGCGCGCATGGGCGAGAGCCAGGCCTTCGAGGAGCTGCGGGAGCGCCTGCAGACCTTCCCGGCCCCGACGGGGCTCGTGCGCCACGCCCGCGGCCTGCAGGAGCGCCTGGTCGGGGACCGAGACGAGGACGGCGAGGAGACCGCCGAGGCCTTCAAGGCGGTGATCGGGGCCCTGCGCGTCCTGGCTCGCGGCGACGTCCAGCGGAGCC
>CALGIB010000399.1 GCA_937915955.1 uncultured Pseudomonadota bacterium | reverse complement strand
GGCCGGGCTGCTGACGCTGCCCCGCCTGGTCGCGATCTGGCCGGCGCTCGAGGCCAGCGCTCGCCTGGGCGCCCAGCAGCTGCACGAGATCGCCGACCCCTACACACTGCCGCGCGCCGTCGGAGTCCTGAGCGGCGCGCTGGAGCGCCCCTCGGGCCACGAAGGACAGAACGTCTTCTGGAGTCCGTGGCCGCTGGTCGCCGGCGGGGCCGGCCTCTCGCTCGCCCTCTGGAAGCGGCCGAGCTGGGCCCTCGCTGGTCTGGTGTTCTGGAACCTGGGCTGGGCCGGCTCGACCCCCCTCAACCTGCTCGAGCCGCTCACCGTGCTGCCCGGCTACGGCGGCCTGCGGGTGGTCGAGCGCTTCAGCCTGATGTGGACGCCGCTCCTGGGCCTGGGCGCCGGCTACCTGCTGGACCAGGCGCGATGCGCCCATCGCGCACTCGGCCTGGGGGTGTTGGTGCTGCTCAGCTCATGGCTGGTCGACGCGGCGCCCCGAGCGGCTCAGCTCCAGCGCTTCGGCCCGGGCACCTCCATCGAGGCGACGCTCGCGCCGCTGAGGAGCGTGCGTGGGCCCGAGGCGCGCAGCAACTTCCACAGCGCGCTGGCCGGCGAGGCCCGGCTGGATCACCGCGACGCGCTGGAGATCCCCAGCGCCGAGGGGCTCCTGGCGGAAGACGACGCCGGCTATCGAGGCGAGGCCTGGACGCTGGGAGGTGAGGGGATCGAGGTGCTGGCCGTCCGGACCCAGGGGCTGCGGGTCCGGCTGCAGCAGCCGGGGGTCGTGGTCCTCAACCGAAACCACCTGTCGGGCTGGCCGGGCCGGGCCGAGCAGGGGCTGGTGGCCGTGGAGTTGGGCGCCGGGGAGCACTGGATCCGCTACTGGCCGCGCTGCCTGGGCTCAGCCCTTGTGCTCGCCCTTGTCGGGCTGGGGATCGGACTCCGAGGGCTCGTCCGGGCCCCGCCGCCGGCGCCGGCGTAGTCGAGGGCGCTCCGCGCTGGGATCCGTGATGCGCACCATCGTCAGCACCCGCCCGTCCAGCCAGAGGTAGCGCGCCTCGATGTCGAAGGGCCCCTCCTTGTTGCGCAGCCTCAGCTCGACCCGCGCGGTGAGATCCAGGTCGGGCTCGACGAGCGCCTCCTGGAAGTCCACGTACCGATGGACGAAGGGGTGGAGGGCCTTGTAGATGGCTTCCTTGAACGAGAACCGCAGCGCGATCGAGGTCCACAGGCGGTCCTCGGGCAGGCCCTGGAGCCGCTCGAGCTCCTCGGGCAGCAGCACCCGCTCGGCGATGCGCGGGCGCGCTGGCTTCAGGTCCTCGAGGTCCACGCCCAGGCTGCCGTGGTTCTGCCGCGCGGCCAGGGCCACCGCCATCGTGCGCTTGTGGCTGACCGAGCCCGCCACCCCCAGGGGCATCACGGGCGCACCGTGGCTGTCCACCAGGAGGTGCGCCGGAGACTGGTCCATCTCGCCGAGCGCCTGACGCAGCGCGAGGCGCCCGCCTACCCAGTCGACCTGGCGGTAGCCCCCGAGGCTGAGCGCGTGTTCGCGCTCGGCGGGCGGAAGCCGCTCCAGGACATCTTCGGGGACGGGCTCCTTGCTGTCGGGCAGGTGGACGGCCACGAGGTGACCGAGATGGACCGCCTGGGTGAAGGCGGTGGAGTAGGGGTTCACGGCTGGGAGCTTAGCGTGCCGCGCTGCGAGCCGTCGCCCGGGCCAGGGCGGCCGCGCCGAGCAAACCCAGGTCGGGATCGGTCACCAGGCGCAGCGGCACGCGGCGCACCAGAGGCTCGAAGCGGCCCTTGTCCAGCCAGGCGGGCAGGAGGCCGTCGAGGGGCAGGCGAGGCGTGATGCCCCCGCTGATCCACACCCCGCCGGCGGGGAGGAGCTGCAGCGCCACGCAGGCCGCTCGGGCGCCCAGGACGCGCACGAAGGTGCGCACCGCCGCCTGGGAGGCCGGGTCCTGAGCCTCGCTGACCTGGCTCGGGCTGCTGAGCTCGGGGCCCTCGAGCCCCCGCTCGCGGTGGAAGATCTGCAGGTCCAGCAAGCCAGGGCCGCTGAGCACGCGCTCCGCGCTCACGTGACCGCCGTAGCGCAGGTGGAGCCAGGTCCAGAGCGCCGCCTGCTCCAGGTCGTTCGGGGCGAAGTCCACGTGGCCGCCCTCACCAGGCAGGGCTCGCCAGTCGCCATCGGGCGTGGGAAGGAGCAGCGCCTGTCCCAGGCCGGTGCCAGGCCCCAGGACGGCCAGCGGACCCGGCTCGACCGAGGCGTCGTTGAGCGCGCGCCAGCCCCGGGGAGGCAGCTCCGGCACGCCGCGCGCCGCCGCGTGGAAGTCGTTCACCACCCGCACCGGGCAGCCCAGGACCTGGCTGAGCTCGCGCTCGTCGAAGCGCCCTCGCTGGTTGGTCAGGCTGGCCCGACCCTGGTGCACCGGGCCGGCCACCGCCAGACAGGCCGAGCGGGGTGGGTGCTCCTCGCAGATCGCGCGCAGCGTCGGGATCACGCCCCGCCCAGAGCTGGGCAGGCTGCGTCGAAGCAGGAGACCGCGCCCGTCGTAGACCGCGACGCGGCAGTTGGTCCCGCCGATGTCGGCGGCCAGCACGAGCTCGCTCATCCGTCCGCAGTATCGCGCCAGCTACGATGCGGCGTGCTGCTCACTCTGCTCCTGGCCTGCTCCGGTGGAGACGCCCACCGCTTCCGCGCCCTGGTCGCCGACGAGGGGGGCGACTACGCGCTGGAGGTCCGCTCCATCGACACGCTGCGCGATCCCGAGCGGCTGGCCGGAGACCTCGGTCAGGGCTGGTCGGGCGGCGTGCTCGACGTCAACCTCAGCGAGGGCACGATCCACTACGAGAAGGGGCGCCCGCTCTCGGTCCTCTACGTCGTCCAGGACGGCGTCGCCGAGCCGCTCGACCGCGACGGCTTGACCCTGTTCTCGTTCTACGGCCACCTCCAGGACGCCCGGGACGCGCTCGACCGGTCTGGCGTGGACATCTCGCCCCTGTTCCCCATCCAGTTCGGCGTCACCCCAGCCGTCTCGGACCCCTCGTTCGTCTTCGCCCCCGTGGAGAACGCCGCCTACGCGCCGACCGCCAACAGCTTCATCCTGCTCGAGGACGTCAGCGCGCGCGAGGTCCCCCTCGCCGCCAACGCGGGCGTGGTCAGCCATGAGCTGGGGCACGGGGTCTTCCACCTGCTCACCGCCGGCGGGCCCTACCGGGACCGGGCCTTCGACGTGCTCAGCGACGCCGCCCCCGGGGTCTCCTCGCTGGACGAGGGCTTCGGCGACATGCTCGGCAGCCTGATCACAGACGACCCGGACTTCATCAGCGCGAGCTGGGACCTGCCCGAGCGCGACGTCAGCGCCGAGCACCTGTCCTCGCAGATCGACACGCTGCCCGAGGAGTTCATCGCGAGCGGCTCGGCCCTCGGCTACGACCCCTACCCGCTGGGCACGGTGTTCGCCTCGGTGATGTGGGACGTGCGCCAGGCCACAGCCGACCCCGACGGCACGCTGCTGCTGGCCTGCTCGGCGGTGGAGGAGTGGGCCGCCCGCGAGACGGCCAGCGGAGACGAGGACGTCGAGACCGCCTACCGCTGGCTGGACGTGATGGTGGAGCTCGCCGACGCCGATCAGCGAGCCGCCGCCTGCGAGAGCATCGACCGGCGCTTCGCCGATCACGTCGTCGTC
>CALGIB010000398.1 GCA_937915955.1 uncultured Pseudomonadota bacterium | reverse complement strand
GGCTCCAGGACTGGGCCGAGCACCGCGCCGCGCCGGAGCCCTCGGCTGGCTCGACCGCGGCGCTGATCGTGGCGGCCAGCGAGGCCTCGCCTCAGCGACCCTGGCTGCGCCTGCTGACGGTGGTCCCGCTGCTCGTCGTCGGCTGGTGGCTGCTGCGCGAGGCGCCGGAGCCTCCGCCGGCCGCCAGCGATCTGAGCTGGTGGACGAGCCACCAGATCGGCGAGGTGCAGGTCGGAGACGGCCGGATCGAGGTCGCCGAGGGGCGGCTGAACTTCCGCGCGGGGGGCGACGAGTACGCCCTGGACCGGCGCAGCGAGCTGGCCTGGACGGACGCGGACCACTGGACGCTGGTCAAGGGCACGCTGGCCGTGAACCGGCGCTACGGCGTGGGGGGGCGGGCGCCCCTGGTGGTCCGTGTTGGGGGTGAGCCCCTGCCGCTGGGCGGCGGGCGCTTCCTGATCCAGGACGAGATCGAGGGTCGGCCCACGGTCTGGTCCGACGGGATCCGGGACCGGGCCGGCGAGGGTCTGGTGGTGCCCAAGCCCGGCTCCGTCGAGGCCGTCCAGCTCGAACAGCTGTGGCGATGGCTGGTCCTCGAGCAGCCCGAGCAGACGCTGATCGGCGCCGAGCCCCAGCCCGGCCTGTTCGCCGTCGACAGCATGATGATCGGGGTGGACGCGTTCAGCTCGGTGCTGATCTACGGGCGCCGGGTCGAGGTGCTCCGCGGCGCCGTGGCCATCGACGCCATCGACACCTACTCGCTGCTGCACGGCCCCAACGCGCGCATCGTCGAGGGGGGGACGATGACGGGGGACGCTCGCGGAGGCAGCTTCGAGCTCAGCGAAGGAGACCCCCTCGGCCTGCTCGGCGAGCCCAGCGGCGAGGTGGCCGAGAACCCCGCCGAGGGCAGGCTCCTGCTGGCCGCGCTCTACGAGCAGCAGGGCCAGCCCGAGCAGGCCCGCGCGGCCTTTGAGGCGGCGCTGCTCACCGGTGGCCCGCGGCACCGGACGCTCGCTCGGAGGGGCCTGGGCAACCTGGCCGAGCGCCAGGCCCAGGACGCGCTGGCCATAGGGCACTACAACGCCGCGCTCTCGGACGGCGCGGGGGATCTGGAGAACGAGATCCGGCTGCGGCTCATCGACGCGCTGGTCCGTGCCGAGCGCCTGGACGAGGCGGAGCTGCACCGCAGCCTGCTGAAGTAGCGCTCAGCCGAGCTGCTCGCGTCGCCAGGTCAGCAGCCAGGTGCTGGTGAGGAAGACCAGCGCGAAGCCCCCGAGCCCGCCGCTCAGCTCGCCCACGGTCAGGCCCATGTCGTCCACGTCCGAGGGCTTCAGGCCCAGGTCGTAGAGCGGCCCGGTCACGCTGGTGCGATCCCAGGCGTCGCCGTAGCGGGCCTGCACGCCCAGCTCGGGCATCTCGGTGAACTCGAAGGGGTCGTTGCCCATCTTGAGCGACAGGTCGAAGGCGAAGCGCTCGATGGTCAGCCACGTCACCCCCACGGCGACCTCGCGCACCACGCTCTCGCCCCAGTCCGAGACCGGGAAGCTGGACCAGAGCGCGCCGGGTGAGGCCGGCAGAGGGCGCTCGTTGCCCTCCAGGCCCTCGTCCTCGAGGTCATCGACGCGGGCCTGCTCGATCTTGTGCCACTTCTTGGCCCGCAGGTCCTCGTCCCAGAGCATCGCGAGCTCGACCTGGGCGCTGCCCGGGCCCATGCGGTGCAGGGGGATCATGATGCTGCTGAAGGTGATCTGGGGGATCAGCAGCAGCGGCAGCATGCCGACGGCGGCCTCGGAGCTGTCGTAGGCGGACGAGAGCATCAGGCCGAGGCTGACCCCGACGAAGCCCACCAGCCCCTGGGCGAGGGCCAGCAGAGGCAGGCTGTAGCCGTAGTCGCCCATGCCCATCGAGAGGTAGACCATGGCGGTGAACAGGCCGGTCTGGGCCAGGTTCAGCAGCGCCAGCACCAGGACCTTGCTGGCCAGGTAGGCCGGCATGGACAGGCCCACCTTGCGCTCGCGGCGGAAGATGGTGCGCTCGAGGATGAGCTCTCGGACCGACAGGCTCATGCCGAACCAGAGGCAGCTCAGCGAGAGCATGAACAGCAGGTGGGTCGTCGGCACCGGGAAGACCACGTACATCACGAGCGCGAGCAGGGGCGGCTGGGCGGCCAGCACCCCCAGCCCGGCCCGGTCGCGCAGCTTCACGGTGGCGTAGCGAGCGGTCAGGGTCTTGAGCTGGTGGAAGGCCCCAGGGGGCTCGCGCGGCTCCTCCGGCTCGGCGTCGTCGCGCTGGCGGGCCAGCAGGTGCTCGCGGGTGGCGACGTACTTGCGGTAGTCGCCGGACTCCTTGTAGCGCCGGGCCCACTCGGTGGGCTCGTGGCGACCCAGCACGTCGAAGATCAGGTCGGCGCTGCGCACCTCGAAGAAGCGGCAGGCCTCGGCCGGCGGCCCGAAGTAGCCGAGCCGGCCGCCGGGCAACATCACGAGCAGGTGGTCGACCAGGTCCATGATCGCGGGCGACAGGTCGTGGGTGACGAGGAAGACGATGCGGCCCTGATCGGCCAGCGACCGCACCTGGCGCACGATCGACTGCGCGCTGCGCGGGTCCAGGCCCGAGGTCGGCTCGTCCAGGAACAGGACGCGGGTGGTCCGCGTCAGCAGCTCCTGGCCCAGGTTGACGCGCTTGCGCTGGCCTCCGGAGATGCCGCGCTTCATCGCGTCGCCGATGCGCTGGGACCGGATGTGCTCGATGTCGAGCTCCCGGAGCACGCGGTCGACCTCGCCTCGCACGCCCTCGCGCGAGACCTTGGGGCCGTAGCGGAGGCGCCCCGAGAAGTACAGGCTCTCCTCGACCTTCAGCTCGGGGTGCACCAGGTCGTCCTGGGGCACCAGGCCCACCGCGCTGGGGTCGCCGGCCAGGATCTGGTGGAAGTCCCGCTCGCCCAGTCGAACCGTGCCGCTGTCCGCGGGCGCGATGCCGGCGATGGCGTTGATCAGCGTGGTCTTTCCAGCCCCCGAGGGGCCCACCAGGGCCACCAGCTCGCCCGAGAAGACGCTGAAGGACACCCCCTCCAGCAGCACGATGTCCTCGATCCTGCGGTTCAGGTCCTGCAGGGTCAGGGCCGTGAAGCTGCGGTGCCCGAAGGCCTGCAGCTGGTCCTTCGCCACACGCAGCTCCCAGGGGCCGATGCGGACCAGGGACTGCTCGGTGATGGGGGTGCTGTGGGTGACGTGGCCGTCCACCAGCACGGGGCGGCCGGAGCCGGCGTCGACCACGCGCCACTTCTCGCCGGCGCGCACGAAGGTGCAGTGGTGGCGGGCGACCTGGGGGTCGGACAGCACGATGTCGTTGCCGGCGCTGCGCCCTACCGTGACCCGGTCGCGGTCCGCCAGCGACCAGCTCAGCTCTCCGGCGGCGTGGCGCGGGTCATAGCGCTGGAACAGCGCCGAGAGCAGGACGCCGTCCACCCCCAGGCGCGCCGCAGCGTCCTCGAGCTGGCGGGCCTCGGCGGGCTCGACCTCGCCGTCCGCAGCGGCCACCCGGAACAGCGCGTCGAGCAGGAGGAGGGCCTCCTCGGCGCCGTACTCCTGGGCAAAGGACTCGAGGTCCAGCTCGGCGCGGCGCTCGGCCTCGAGCAGCGCGGCGGCCTCCTCGCCGAAGCGGGCGGCGAAGGCTCGGACCTCGGCGCTGGTCAGCTCGGTGCGGTACTGCGGGGCCAGGGTCAGCTCGAGCAGGACCCGCCGCACCTCGGGGCTCAGCCCTGTGCGGGCCTCGAGCACCTCGGCCAGCGCCACGC
>CALGIB010000397.1 GCA_937915955.1 uncultured Pseudomonadota bacterium | reverse complement strand
ACCTCCCGCTGCGCCCTGGACGACTGCAGCCTGCCCCAGGGCATGCACCAGCTGGACCACGAGCACAGCGACCTGGCCGCCTACGCCTGGCTTCAGCACGACCTGGCCGCAGCGCGCGCGGCGCTGAGGGACGGCGACCGCGTCGGCGCCGGGATCCTCGCGGCCGCCACCCACGCCGCGCTCAGCTCGCAGGCCGAGCACATCGCCGAGGTCCGGGGCCAGACCTATGTCCAGGACCTGCACCACGCCCTCTCCGAGGTCATGCAGCGCAGCGGACGGCGGGCGCCGGCCACCCCCGAGGTCCCGACGACCAGCCTCGCGGCTCGTTAGATCGAGGGCATGGATCAGGACAGGCTTCGACTCCGGGACCTGTTCAACCTGTCCGGGGCCCTGACCCTGGCCCGCGTCCCGCTGGCCTTCGTGACGGCCTTCGTGATCCATGACCGCGCGCTGCTGCTCGTCGTGCTCGCGGCGGCGATGCTCACGGACGTCCTGGACGGCCCCGTGGCGCGCTGGCGCGGGACCGTGAGCCGAGCCGGGGCCGTGGCCGACGGCTGGGCCGACAAGATCTTCCTGATCAACTTCGGCTGGTCGGCCCTGATGGAGGGCTACGTCGAGCCCTGGCACCTCTGGGTCTTCTTCCTGCGGGAGATCGTGCAGGCGCTGACCATCCCCTTCGTGGCCCTGAGCTACGCGAAGAAGAAGGCGCCGGACCCCAGGCCCCACCCGGCCGGAAAGGTCTGCACGGTGGCCATCGCGCTGGCCTTCGTGGCCGGCCTGATGAGCTCCTGGGCCATCCGCGACGGACTGACGGTGGTCGCCGGGGTGACAGGCCTGTGGTGCGCGATCCACTATGTGCGGCGCGACCGCTTCTGGCGGCGCTGGACCGGGAACGCTGAGTGAGCCTGCGGGTGCTGATCGCGGACGACGAGGCGCTGGCGCGCAAGCGCCTGGTCCGCCTGTGCACCGCACTACAGGACATCGAGATCGTTGGTGAATGCGAGGACGGCGAGCAGGTCCTGGCCAGGGTGGCCCAGGCGGGCATCGACGTGATCCTGCTGGACATCCACATGCCCAACCTCAGCGGCCTGGACGCGCTGGCGCTCCTGCCCGCGGAGGGACCGCGGGTCATCTTCACCACCGCCCACGCCTCGCACGCCCTCCGCGCCTTCGAGCTCGGGGCGGCCGACTATGTGCTGAAGCCCGTCGAGGCCGAGCGCCTGGCCAAGGCGCTCGAGCGGGTGCGGGTCCGCGTAGGCGGCGGTCGAGGGCTGGACAGGCTGCCCATCGAGACGCGCAAGGGCCTGTTGTTGCTCGATCCTGGCGAGGTCAGCCACGCCATCATCCAGGGCGAGCTGGTGGACCTGCACACCGACCGCGGCGTGCTCACCACCGACATGCGGCTGGCCGATCTGGAGCGGCGCCTGCCGCACATGGAGCGCGTCCACCGCCGGGCGCTGCTGGATCTGTCCCGCATCGAGCGCCTCGAGAGCCAGAGCAGCGGCGGCTACGTCGCCCACATGAAGGACGGCCACCAGGTGGCGATCAGCCGGGCCTCAGCTCGACTGCTCCGGCGGCGCCTGGGGCTGTAGCAGCGTCACGCGGGCCAGGGTCCGCTCCGCCCTGCCCTCGATCTCGAGCCTGGCCTGGCCGCCATAGACCAGCTCCAGGCGACGCTCGACCATCTCCAGGCCGCGACCGCCGGTCCGGCGCCCCCGAAAGGCGCCCGGGTTCTCCAGCTCGATGCGCAGGGGGGCCAGCAGCACCCGCAGCTGGACACGACCCTTGTGCCCGGCCCGAGGGCCGTGGGTCATGGCGTTCTCCGCCAGGGGCAGCAGGAGCAGCGGAGGAACGAACAACCCGCTGAGATCGTTAATCTCTTCCTCCAGGATCAAGGCCTCAGGGTCGCGGATCCGGTGCAGCTCGAGCACGCCGCGTACCAGCTCGATCTCCCGCTCCAGCGGCCAGAGCTCCGGGCCCACTCCCTCGAGCACCTCGCGGAGCAGCGCGGACAGCCGCAGGATGGCCGCCTCGGCGACCTCCGGGTCCTCGCGGGTCCACTCTGCGATGGCGTTCAGCGTGTTGAACAGGAAGTGGGGATCGAGCTGCGCGCGCAGCGCCAAGAGCCGCGCGTGCTCCGCCTGGATCTCCAACTGGGCCGCGCGGGCCTGGGCGAGCTGGAGCTCCTGCTCGCGCTCGATGTCCCTCGCCAGACCCCAGCCCCCGACCCAGAACAGGCCCGTCGTGATGGCCAGGTTCACACCGGCGGTGAGGAAGGTCTCGCCCAGCAGCTCGGTGCCCGCGATGCCTCCGGCCAGGGCGCTCGGAAAGGCCCCCAGGAAACCGTAGATCAGGAGGTTCCAGGGCCGGTCCAAGGGGGTGACCCCGAGGGGGAAGAGCAGCCTCCAGGCCGCCGGCGCGGTGACCAGGAAGCCCACCACCATGGCCAGGCCCAGCCCTACCGCGCCGAGGTCGTGCTTGTACAGGTACTGGGCCGCCAGCATCGGGCCGGCGAGCAGGACGATGGGCACGCTGCGCCGAGGTCGGAGCAGCGCCTGCAAAGTCGAGGTGAGGACCTGGATCGCGCCTACGCTCACAGCCGCCTTCGTGGTTCAAGGTCCGTGCATGTTGCCACTCCTGCTGACCCTCGCCTGCACCGTGGACTCCCCCCCCACCTGCGAAGAGCAGACGGGGACCGGGCGGGACCGCTGCCTGGCCGACGCGTTGGCCCTGCTGCCGGCCACGGACCTCGAGCAGGTGCGGACAAAGGCCGCCGCCATCGAGGACCCGGTCGTGCGCGGCGCCTCCCTGGACACCTGGCTCAGGAGCCACGCTCAGGCCCTGCCTCAGCAGGACGCGCTCGGGCTCTGCGAGCTCCTGGACGGCCCCGCGCGGGTCGCTTGCACCAAGCGCGTCTCCGCGGCCCACCTGAA
>CALGIB010000396.1 GCA_937915955.1 uncultured Pseudomonadota bacterium | reverse complement strand
TGGCGGTAGCCCAGGTTGAGCAGGGTGAACCAGTCGTCGATCTGGCCGTTCTGGCCGTAGCCCAGGCGGAACAGCTCGTCGGTGTCCAGGAGGTCCTGCTCCTCGGCCGTGCGCTCCAAGATCTCGTAGCCGGTGACCTCCTGGCCATCGGCCCAGGCGTCCAGCTCCTCCTGGGTCGGCGTGCGCAGGAAGTCGAAGCGCTTGCCGTTGAGCAGCTCCAGGGCCTCGAACTCGAGCGTGAAGTTCTGGGGCAGCAGCAGCTCGTTGCTGAGCACCAGCAGAGAGGGCTCGAGCAGCGGGTAGCCCGGGCTGCCGCCGTAGGGGCTGAAGCCGTACTGATCGAAGTAGCCCAGGATGCCGTCGCGAGGGTGGGCCACGAAGCGCACCAGCTCGGCGACGTCGACGTCCGCCATGTCCTCGAGATCACCCAGCATCTCGCCAGGGCTCGAAGCCGTCCAGTCCGGGGCGCCGCCGGACTGGGCCAGGTAGTCCTGCTCGAGCGGGAAGCCGATGTAGTGGCCGGCTTCGACCGTCGTGATCTCGACGCCGACCGCGCTGGAGATCCAGGGCTCCAGGGACAGGTCTTCGATGACCGGCCGGAAGTCGGTCACGAAGTCGTGGTCCGAGCTGACCAGGAACTCGACGTGCTCGGAGACCATGGTCCCGACGCGCTCCTCGGGGCTGACGCCCGAGTCGTGCGAGGGGTTGCTGTGGACGTGGAAGTCCGCGCTGACCCAGCCGCTGGTGTCCACGCTGCGCAGGACCTGCAGCTGCAGGTCCGCGGGCTGGGTGCCCGAGACGTGGAAGCGCTGCACCCCCAGCTCGTACTCGATGCCGCGCGTGGCGTACATCACGTAGTCGCCGGGGGGAAGGTCGAAGCGGGTCTCGCCGAAGGGGTTGAAGATCACCGCCTCGGGGTCGCCGGCGATGAAGCCGTCGCCCAGGACCGGGTCCCGAACCAGCTCCCGGCCGTCGTCGCGGAGGACCGTCAGCTTGGAGGGCACCGGCCGGCCCGTCTCGTCGACGACCTCGACGCTGACCCTGCCGGCTCGGGGGGCGAGCAGGCTCAGGTCCAGGCTCTGGCCCTCGACCACCGTGACCGCCACGCGGGGCCCGCTGCCGTTGAGCGGCTCGTGCACCTGCAGCTCCCAGTCTCCGGGGGGCAGCTTGCCCCCGAAGCTGCCGTCCGGCACCTCGTCGGACCAGGAGACGTCGGTCTCCCACTGGGAGAAGGGCTTGTCCGCGCCCGGGGCGAAGACGAAGACGTAGACCCCGCTGGCGGGCTCCAGGCTGCCCTCGGTCACGACGTGGCCCCCGACCCGGCCCGTCGCGGCTCCTCGGACCTCGAGCAGGGCGTCCAGGACCGAGCCCACGTCCCCCTCGCCGATCAGCAGCACGCGGCGGTAGGTGAAGGCCTCGGAGGTGTCGAAGCGCTGGTCGCTGCCGTCGCCTTCGAGGCCCGCGCCGAAGCCCGCCGTCTGGGACGAGGTGAACAGCGGCACGTAGAGCGGCCCGTCGATCGCGGCCAGGCCGTAGCTGATGCCGTCGGCGGTGCCGGCCACGAAGTCCAGCTCGAAGGGCTCGCGGAAGGTGTTGCGCCCCTCCTCGGCGGCCTCGTAGACCGCGCCGTCCTCCCAGAAGCCGATTCCGGGGGCGAAGACGTCGACGCTGCCGCCCTGGAGGAAGAAGTCTCCGAAGCTGGCGCCGCTGGTGACCGCGTAGTCCAGCAGCGGCAGGTCGGGGCTGGAGGCCAGCAGAGTGGGGGACTCGGGCACCAGCGCGGGGTCGCCCAGCAGGGCCTTGTTGGCCACCCAGCCGTAGGCCGTGGTCTCGATCGTGACCCAGGGCTTGCCCGGCTCGACGATGTAGTCCGTCGAGATGTTGAACTCGGGCGCGTCGGTGAGCAGCCAGAGGCCCGCCAGCAGCTTGAGGAAGGGCTCCTGATGGGCCACGGCCCGCACGACGGCGGGGCCCCCGTCGCTGCCGTCGGCCAGGATGGACACGGCGGTCTCGTCCACCGCGTACATCACGTTCATGTTCACCGTGGGGAAGACCTCGGCCATGCGGTCGTTGCCGCGGCCCCGCTGGTAGCGGACGTCCGATCGCTGCAGGTCCGCGTCGATGATGGAGCCGCCGAAGAGCGAAGGCCCCATGCTGGCGCCGCCCTGGGTCACGGCCACGCGCACGCGGTCGTTCTCGAGGATGAAGTCACCGGGCCGGGCCAGCGCCTTCTCGCCCCCGATGCCGTCTGCCAGGGTGACCATCTCCTGGGCGCTGGCCCAGGGCTGCTCGTCGGTTGCGCAGGACATCAGCGAGAGGACGAGGATCGAGGGCATGGGGACCTTTGTCGGAGCGGAGGATATGGTATCGGCCCTCGAGGAGGTGGTCCATGCTGCTGGCGCTGCTGCTGAACAGTCCGGTCGAAGCTGCAGAGAGCGAGAGTCTGGAGCTCGACCCGTACCTGCTCGTCCAGGTGCAGGCCACGGCCTACGACATGGACGAGAGCGCGCAGGCGGACACCGCCGGCTACGGCGACCCCGAGGACGACCCGGGCTTCAAGCTGCGCCGCGGACGCGTCGGGCTGGTGAAGTCCGCGGGCCAGGGCGACGCGCTCACCCAGCGGCTCTTCGGCGCGGTCATCCTGGGCTACTCGAGCGGCGGCGACGCCATGCTGCCCTCCAGCAGTCGGGTCGGCCT
>CALGIB010000395.1 GCA_937915955.1 uncultured Pseudomonadota bacterium | reverse complement strand
CTGCCCTCGGGGCAGCGGAGCAGGCTGTTGTCCGCGCGCGCCGGGCGGCCCTGGGGGTAGAGCAGCGCGTCGGCGCCCTGGACGTGGAAGCCGTGGGCGCCGACCTCGACCGACAGGAGCAGGTGCTCGCAGTCGATCGCGAGCGCGGGGGCGGACAGGAGCATCAGCAGCATGGTTCGGACCTCCAGGCTTTGGACACGCGAGCCAGCCCTGATCGATCCCGTATTCTGCGCCGGCAACCTGGGAGTGAGCATGAATTGGAAGAAGCAGCTGGTCTTTGGTGGTGTCGTGGCGCTGGCGGCGGGGCTGGGGCTGGGGCTGGGGCTGGGCGTACCGACGGCCGAGGCCGGGGACGGCGGCTGGGGCTGCTACGTGGTCGACCGCATGCCAGACATGAAGGAAGCGGGCAGCTGGAAGGGCGCGACCAAGGTCGCGGATGGGCTCAACGAGGTGGCCTCGGCGGCGGCGCCGGGCACGGTGCTGAGCGTGAGCTACCCGACGGCCGCGAACTTCACGACGGCGCAGTCCGACGTCGGCATGATCTGCGTGAAGAACTAGGCCGGTGCTGGCGCTGCTCGCCATCGCCCTGGGCCAGGAGCCCGCGGCGTCGCTCCAGGCGCCCGCGACACCGGCGCTCGCGGCCCAGGTGCTCGCGGCCCAGGTGGCGATCAGCTGCGGCAACCCCTACGACCTGGTGGAGCTGGCCTTCACCTTCGTCGTCGAGGTCGAGGGCGTGGAGAGGGCTCGGCGGCGGCACCTCTGGCGGCCCCGCGAGGGCACGCTGGTGGTCGTCGACGGTGGGCAGACCACCACGCTGAGCCAGCTCTACCCCTTCCTCGCCAGCGAGGACGACAGCGAGGCCGCCATCCGGGCCTGGTCCGCCTTCGTCAACGACGGCTACTGGCTGCTGGCCGCCTGCAAGGTCCAGGACCCTGGCGTTCAGCTCTCGGTCGACGAGGAGGGGCGGCTGGAGCTGGGCTTCGGCGAGGGCGTGGGGCTGACCCCCGGCGATCGCTACTGGCTGACGGTGGACGAGCAGGGGCGCGTCACGCGGTGGGACTACCGGCTCCAGGGAGGAGACCAGGGAGGCTGGACCTGGGAGGACTACGCGCTCTACGGCGGCCTGCTGCTGTCCACCCGGCGTGTCAGCGCCGAGGGCGACGCGGTCATACGCTTCGAGGACGTGCGGGCCCGTTAGACCTGCCCGACGGAGGTCTCGACCATGATCTACAACCGCCTCGGCCGCACCGGCTTGAAGGTCTCGCGCTTCTCTCTCGGATCCTGGGTCACCTACGGGGGCCAGACCGACGACGCGGTCGCGCGCGCCTGCCTGATCGCCGCGCACGAGGCCGGCGTGAACTTCTTCGACAACGCCGAGGCCTACGCCGAGGGGCACGCCGAGGTCGTGGTCGGCCGCGTCCTGCGCGAGCTCCGGCGCGAGGACCTGGTCATCAGCAGCAAGGTCTTCTGGGGAGGCCCCGGCCCCAACGACGTGGGCCTGGGCCGCAAGCACGTCGTCGAGGCCTGCAACGCCGCGCTCCGGCGCCTGCAGGTGGACTACCTGGACCTCTACTTCTGCCATCGGCATGACCCGGAGACCCCGGTCGAGGAGGTCGTGCGGACCATGAACCTGCTGATCCAGCAGGGCAAGGTCCTGTACTGGGGCACCAGCGAGTGGACCGCCGAGCAGCTCGACGAGGCCTGGGCGGTGGCCGATCGGCTGGGCCTCGAGGGCCCCGCCATGGAGCAGCCCCAGTACAACATGCTGCACCGGGACCGGGTCGAGCGTGAGCTGGCCCCGCTCGTGGAGCGCCGGGGCCTGGGCCTGACGATCTGGAGCCCCCTGGCCAGCGGGCTGCTGACCGGCAAGTACAACGACGGCGTGCCCGCGGACAGCCGCCTGGGTCAGCTCGAGTGGCTCAAGGAGCTGGTCCTGGACGACCCGGCCAAGCTGGACACCGCCCGGCAGCTCGGGCAGGTGGCCGCCGACCTGGGCTGCACGCCGGCCCAGCTGGCTCTGGCCTGGGCCTCGAAGTGTCCCTCGGTGAGCACGGTCATCACCGGGGCCAGCCGGGTCGAGCAGGTGCACGAGAACCTGGCTGCGCTGGACCTGGTGGACGCCCTGGACGAGGGCGTGATGGCGCGGATCGAGGGAATCCTGGCCAACAAGCCCGCTTCTTGATCGCGTGACGCCCGAGTTCGTGGCACCTTGGACTGAATCTGACTCAGCGGTAGGATTGACCTCGTGACCCCCCAGCCCAGCGAAGAGCAGCTCGCGCTGCTGAAGCCGATGGAGCGCAGCGCCTGGCGCCTGGCAGACTTCGTCCATCGGCGCCTTCGGCCTCTCACCGAGCTCTGGAACAGCAGCGTCATGATGTTCGTGACCTGGCTGACCGTCATTCGGCGGATCCGGGTCTCGGGCCTCGAGCACGTCACGGACCTGGATCCCGACCGCGGCCTGTGCCTGATGGCCAACCACCGCAGCTTCTGGGACTTCTTCATCATCGGCTGCTCGATGGTGAAGTGGGCGGGCTTCAGCCCCTCGCGCCTGATGTTCCCGGTGCGCGGCGCCTTCTTCTACGATCGGCCCGGCGGGGTGCTGCTCAACGCGCTGTTCAGCGGCATGGCGATGTTCCCGCCGATCCTGCGCGAGCGCGGCCGCAAGAGCTGGAACGCCTACGCCATCGAGCGCTGCGCGCACGAGCTGCGCGAGAACCGGGTCCAGGTGGGCATCCACCCCGAGGGTCAGCGCAGCATGAGCGAGGATCCCTTCGAGATCCAGAAGGGCAAGGTCGGCGCCGCCGCCATCGCTCTGCAGGCGCCTCAGGCCCAGATCGTGCCGGTCTTCGTGACCGGGGTCGGCAACGACCTGCTCGAGGAGCTCCGTCGGAACTGGATGGAGCCCGAGAACTACCCCGTCTACGTGGCCTTCGGGGCCCACCTGCAGCTCGCGGAGTTGGGTGCGCCGGACTCGCCGCTGGCGATGCGCAAGGCCACCAACCGGTGCATGGCCGCCATCACCGAGCTGGCCGAGGACTGCCGGCGGCACGCCGCGCGCGACCGCGTCCCCGCCCACACGTAGTCCCCGCCTCACCCAGGCCGCTGTCATGTGGTTCCTGCTCGCCTGCTCACAGCCCCCCGTCGCCGAGCCGCTCACCGAGATCGTCACGGTCGAGACCAGCGAGGTCTCGGCGGCCGACTTCAACGCTCTGCAGGACCGGATGGACGCGCGCTTGAACGCGCTCGAGGAGCGCCTGGGGAACGTCGAGATGCTGCTGGCAGAGGAGCGCGCCGCCAAGCTCGCCGACGCCGACCAGATCGCCTACGACCCCAGCAAGACGACGCTGGACGGGCATGACGTGCAGGCCGCCGTGGACGAACTGGCCGAGGATCTGGCCCGGCTGAAGGACCAGCAGCGAGACATGGGTGAGCCCAGCGAGAAGCTGTTCGACATCCCCAAGGGCGGAGGCCCCGGCGGTCAGGGCCCGGGGGGTCAGGGCCCGGGGGGTCAGGGCCCGGGCGGTCAGGGTCCAGGGGAGCAAGGCGCCGGTGGCAAGGG
>CALGIB010000394.1 GCA_937915955.1 uncultured Pseudomonadota bacterium | reverse complement strand
AGGCCGCCGTGGCCCAGGCGCGCATGGCGCTGATCGAGGCCGACAACGCCCTGGCGGCGGCCAGCGACGCTCTGGCCGTGCAGGTCGGGCTGCCCACCGGCGGCGCCATCCAGCCGGCCAGCTCGGTCGGTGACGCGCTGTCGCTGGACATCGATCTGGCCGCCGCGACCCAGGCCGCCATCGACGGCAACCCCGGCCTGGCCTCGCTGCGCCTGGGGGTGGAAGACGCGGAGGCGAGCCTGGGCTTCTACCGGCACGCCATGCTCCCGACGCTGAGCCTTGACGGCAGCGTGGGCGCGGTCGGCTTCAGCGACGAGGACGGCTACTCGGCCGCCCTGTCCCAGGTCACCGCCGTGGATCAGCCCACCGCCAGCATCGGCGGCACCTTCAGCGTGCCCTTGGGCATGCGGGTCGAGCGCGGCAACCTGCGCGCCGCGGCCGCGGGCGTGACCGGCGCCGAGATGCAGCTGCGCAGCGCCGAGGACGCGCTGGCCCAGCAGGTCGGCGGCCTGGTGCGCGAGCTGGAGACCGCGCGTCAGCGCATCCAGCTGGCGGAGCTCAACCTGCGCCTGGCCGAGGAGACGCTGTCCGCCGAGAAGTCGCTCCAGGAGGCGGGTCGCGCCATCCAGAAGGACGTGCTGGCCGCCCAGCGCGAGCGGGACGCCGCGCAGGTCTCGGTGCTCCAGGCGCGCACGAACTACCGCAAGGCGCTGGTCCAGCTCGAGGCCGCCCAGGGCAAGCTCTGAGCGCAGCCAGCGCGCTCAGCCCGCCTGGCCTCCCGGCATGTTCAGCGGCGACCGCACGTGCCAGCGGCTGCTGCGGGGACGTCGCAGGCCGGCCGCGATCTCCTCCAGGTGCTTGCGGTCCTTGGCCGTCACCAGCTCGATCAGGGGCTGGGGCACCTCGAAGACGTGGCGCATGGCGGCCTCGAGCTGCTGGTCCCACGCGGCGGTGAGCGTCTCGGTGTCGGCGCCCTGGACGCGGTGCCGGCACGAGGGCTTGCCGCACTGGCACTCGAACTCGCACTTGAGGTTCAGCGCCAGGTAGTCGTTGGTCAGCGGCTCGTCGGGCTCGATGTCGCGGACCGCGATCTCGAAGCCGTAGCCGGGGCTGATGCAGTTGGGGTCGCAGCTGTGGTTGACGTAGCGCGCGTTGTCCCAGCACAGCACGATCCGGCCGGCCCGGTCGAAGTAGCCGTGGTTCTGGACGGCGGCGCGCAGGGGAGGCGGGAGGGCCGCCACGCGTTCGGGCTTGAGCGTGCGATCCAGGTCGTCCTGGACCCACGCCAGGGACCCGGCCGGGATCCGCTCGGAGGCCACCACGGCGGTGCCCAGGGATCCGCCCAGGTGGGAGAGTCGGGTGGCGGGGTGAAGCATGCCGGCTCCTTCGGGGAGACAGCCCCCGATCGGGCCTCCATCTATCCGACGCGATCCCGTCTGGCGCGGGCTGTGTGCGCCAGGGCCAGCCCCAGGCCGACGCCGCCGGCGATGTGGTAGAGCCAGCGGGCGCCCAGCCCCTTGAGCGCCCAGCCCGAGCCCCGCTCCCGCAGCAGGTAGGCCAGCAGTCGCGCGTTGCAGGCCACGTAGACCCCGCCCAGCGCGACGGTCGCGGGCGGAAAGAGCAGGCTGGCGGGCAGCGCCCAGGCCGTCGCCAGCCCGACAGCGTCACGCCGCTTGGTGTTGAGGTCCCGGTTGTTGGTGCCCGAGCGCAGCATCAGCAGCGTCCAGGGCAGCGCCCGGTTGAAGGCGTCGCTGCGGAACAGCCCGGCCAGGTCGTAGTGCTTGTGGTGGAAGACCTGCAGGTCCTTGATGACCCGGATGCGGTGGCCGGCCTCGGCCATGCGGACGCCGAGCTCGATGTCCTCGATCTGGGGGCCGTCGTAGCTGACGTCGAAGCCGCCCATGGCCTCGAAGACCGGCCGCCTCACGCCCCCGCAGCCCGTCCAGAAGCTGCTGGCCTGCTCTCGGGCGTTCTGATGGGTCCAGTGGTGGGTCAGGTTCTTGTAGTCGGAGAAGAAGCCCGCGGCGGGGGTGGTCGCCGCGTAGCTGCCGAAGAGCGCGTCCATGCCCGGGTCCGCCTCGAACAGCTCGACCACGCGGCGCAGGGTGTTCGGCGCGACCTCGACGTCCGCGTCCGTGAAGAACAGCAGGGGAGCGCGGCTGTGGGCGACGCCCAGGTTGCGGGCCGCCGCCGGCCCGGACCGCCTCGGGGTGGCCAGGCGACGAAAGCCGGCCTGCTCGATCATGGCCGCGGTCTCGTCGGTGCTGCCATCGTCGACGAACAGGACCTCGACGCCCTCGAAGACCGCGGCGCGCAGCGCCGTCAGGCAGGGCCCCAGGGTGGACGAGCCGTTGTAGACGGGCACCACCACGCTCAGGGTCGGGGTCAGTGGTCCCCCGGCGACTTGCCGATCTTGTCCGGGTTGAAGGTGTCCTTGTCCATGAACATGTTGGCCATGCTGCGGGCCCCGGCGAAGAGGGCGCGGACGTCGCTGCCGGTGCGCAGGTTCTTGACCCGCCGCAGCACGTAGCGGGGCCGACCGTAGAAGCGCTTGAAGGCGATGGAGCGCAGCTCGACCAGCTGCTCCTTGGTCATCGTGTCGGGCACATAGGCCGCGTGCTGGAAGGTCGCGTGGTCGGTGTCGGCGGAGTGGCCGCGGGTGCCGATGACGGTGTCGTAGAGCTCGGTGCCGGGCAGGGGCGTGAGCGTGTTGAAGTTCGCGATGTAGGGGTCCAGCTCGATGGCGAACTCGATAGTCTGCAGCGCCTCCTCATAGGTCTCGCCCGGGATGCCGAAGATGAAGGGCGTGTAGACCTTGATGCCCGCCTGCTTGGCCCAGCGGACGGCGCTGCGGATCTCGTCCAGGGTCGTCCGCTTGCGCAGCGTGTCCAGGTTCTTCTGCACGCCGGACTCGACGCCGTACAGGATGGCCCAGCAGCCGGCGTCGGCCATGACCTGCAGGATCTCGGGGTCCACGATGTCCACGCGGCTGCTGCAGTACCAGGTCACGTCCAGCTTGCGCTCCTGCATCAGCTGGCAGATCCGGCGGACGCGCTTCTTGTCGACGATGAACATGTCGTCCAGGAAGCGGACCTCCTTGTAGCCGAACTCCTTGACCCGCTGCTCGATCTCGCCGACCACGTGCTCGGGGCTGCGGTAGCGCATGCGGCGGTTGTTCTTGGGGTCGACGTTGGTGCCCAGCTGGAAGCAGAACGTACAGTCGTTGATGCAGCCGCGGCTGCTGTGCACGTTGATGATGGGCTGTCGCAGGTAGGTGCCCGGTGGGCTGACGTAGCGCTCGCGGTAGTCCAGGAGCTCGATGGCCGGGTAGGGCAGGATGTCCAGGTCCTTGATGACCGGCCGGGTCGGGTTCTCGTGAACGCCGTCGGCGTCGCGGTAGCAGATGCCGCGGACCTCGCTGAGGTCCCCCCCGTGCTCCAGCTTCTCGAGCAGCTCGGCCGAGGTCAGCTCGCCTTCGCCGGTGTCCACGGCGTCCAGGGCAGGGCACTCGTCCAGGCAGCGCGTGCGCCAGGCCACGGGGCAGGGTCCGCCCGCGCTGATGAAGACGCGGGGCAGCCGGGCGCGGAGGTCCGTCGCGGTCTTCTTCGCCTTGTTCCACAGGGGCGTGTTCGCGTAGATGCCCACCCAGTCGGGCTGGTGGGCCCCGACCTCGTAGAGCAGGTTGTCGTGGGTGCGGAAGGCGCCGTCCAGCACGCGCACGTCGTGGCCCTGGGCCTTCAGGTAGGCCGCGACCGACAGGATGCCGTCAGGGTGCTGGAAGCTGACCTGACTGTCGGCGGTGCCCGAGGGGTAGATCTCGTGGACGTCCCAGGCTGGAACCAGCAAGACACAGCGCACAGGAGGCCTCCGTGGGCAGACTACCGTCTAGGCCGTGGTGATGGCGCCGCTGCGATCCTGAATCTGGCTCGCCGGGCTGACCAGGCGGTGGGCCGTGCCGATGTCGGCGACCGTGCCTACGAGCACCGACCGCTCGGCGCCCTGCTCGTCGACGATGCGCAGGCTGAGTCGGTCGCCCGCGCGCTCCACCCCGGCGAAGTGGTTGCTCTCGGGGATCCGCACGGCCAGGTCGACCAGCGCGTCTTCGAGTCTCTGCACGGTGCGGGTGGCCAGGTACCGCTCGGCCTGGCCGGAGCCCAGGACCTGTCCAGCTTCGGCCCCCGTCAGGAACAGCGCGCGGTACTCGTCCAGGTCCGCCGAGACGACCGCGTGGAAGACGAAGCGTCCCAGCTCCTCGTCCGTGATCGGCGTCGGCCGGTTGGCGCGGGTGCGTCGCTGGATGGCGGCCTTGCGGTAGGGCTGGCGGCGGGAGACCAGGAGCAGGCCGAGCAGGGCCACGATCGCCAGCCACAGGGGCAGGTCGTTGCGCTCGGCGGCGTCCATGTCGGTGGGGCGCCGGGGGGCCTTCCGCTGAGGCCTGGCCGCGGGGGCGTCTCCGACCTCGACCTCGACCTCGAGCGTCGACGCCTCGGCGCTGACCGCGGCGGTCACGGCCTCGTCCGGAGCCTCCTGGGCCAGCGCCGGAGGACTCGAGAGCAGCGCCAGGATCGGCAGGAACATCCCAGCGATGCTACCGCGACCCCTCCGCCTCGTGCGCGGCGATCCCCGCCGCCACCCGGTCCCTGCCCTCGCTCGCGTCCTGGGCCAGCTGAGCCGCACACGGCGGCGGAATGTGGCTGGGCCGGCAGCGCTCCAGGGTCGGGCCATGGGCCTCGGCGACCAGGCAGGTCAGCAGGCCGCTGCCGTCCGGGGTGGGCGTCAGGCCCGGCTTCCAGCGGGCCGTCGGGCCCAGGAAGCTGGGCAGGATTCCGAGCACCCAGGCGAACAACAGCAGCACCGGAGCCAGCGCGCTGGCCCAGGCCTGGGGCCCCCACGCGGGACGCTCCACCTTCTTGTACAGCCCCTCGGGCTCCTGTCCCGCCAGGCTCGCGAAGCCCACCGCCAGCACCAGCGGGATGAACGGGCTGGCCTGACCGATGAAGCGCAGCTGGCCCCACTGGAAGCGCACCGCGCCCTGGAACGCGAGCAGGAAGGGCAGGCAGCTGCCCAGCAGGACGATCAGCAGATCGGGGCGCTTGCGCAGCCCCCACAGCAGCGCCAGCAGCGCCCCTGCCAGCGGCACCAGCCAGGGCTCGACGTGCTGCTCCCGTCCGGCTCGGGTGATGTGCTCGAGCTCCTGGGCGGGAGGGATCAGCTCTCGCTCCTTCCACAGCGTGCCGAGGGTCGCGGGGATGTCGGTGACCGGGGTCCAGCCCCAGACGTAGCGGCTGGACTCGCCCCGACGAGGCGGAACGTCGACGCCGATCTCGCCCAGGATGCGAGGCAGGTCCAGCTGGCTCTCCAGCGAGCCGGTGTCCTCGAAGTAGAGCAGCCGCCCGGCGCCGTAGCTGGGCAACAGCGGCAGCACGAGCAGCGCGACGCGCAAGGGCACCTGCCTCCAGGGCGGCCAGACGCAGAGCGCCAGCGCCAGCCCCAGCATGGGCAGGGCCCAGAACAGCCCCCGCAGGCCCACCAGCAGGGTCAGCCCCAGGCCGACGCCGGTGGCCAGGAACAGCGCCCAGTGACGGAAGCGGGCGGCCAGGGCCAGCGCGCCCATCGCCAGCGTATAGACGGCCGTGCTCTCGGGGTAGAAGCTGAGCGTCTTGCCCATGTGCAGCAGGGGGTAGACAGCCCCGGCCAGCAGGGCCGCCGAGACCCCAGCCAGGCGGCTGTGCAGGCCTCGGGCCCAGAGGAACAGGCCCGCGGTCGTGCCCAGCGTGCAGAGCTGGGCGGCGGCGGCCAGTCCACCGATCACGCCCAGCGATCCGGCCAGCGCGCCGGGG
>CALGIB010000393.1 GCA_937915955.1 uncultured Pseudomonadota bacterium | reverse complement strand
GTGGATCAAGAAAGCCCCCGGGATTCCGAGGGCTTCTATGGAGCCGAGGATCGGATTTGAACCGACGACCTGCTGATTACGAATCAGCTGCTCTACCAACTGAGCTACCCCGGCGGGTCACCGCATCTAATCGCTACCCCCGTGAGCATCAAGAGCCGCTGTCGGGGATCGCCCCAGCCTAAGGGGAGTACAAGACGCCGTCGCTCGTCTCGACCACCTCGCACAGGGCGGTCAGATCGAAGGGCGTGTGCACGATCGCCAGGTTGCACATCTCGTCGGCCGCCGTCAGCCCGTAGGTGATCTCGTCGCCGCTGGGGTTGTCCCAGGTGCAGGACCACTCGAAGCCCTCGCCCTCGGGCACGATGAGCGGCTCCTCGTACTGGACGATTTTCGGGTCGTGCCAGTCGTCGTTGTCGTAGAACACCGGCCCCGCCTCGACCCCGTCGAAGCGGCGGATCTCGAAGTTCACGCCCAGCTCGTGGGTGTGGCTGGCCAGGAACAGCACCTCGACGTCCCGGTTCATCACGCAGCGGCTCCACTCGGTGTGGGTGCTGGCCGGCGGGATGAAGATGTTCTCGTCGCGCACGCTGCCGCCCCAGATGCCCGAGGTGACCTCGGCGCTGGGGATCGTGTACGCGTTGACCAGCGAGTAGAGCTCGACGGTCTCCTCGGTCGGGTTGACGTAGTGGACCTCGTGCAGGACGTCGATGTTCGGCGGGAGCTGCGCGGCCACGCCTTCGGGCAGGTGCATCTCGCCCGAGGCGCTGCCCTGGTTGCCGTAGAACATCGTCGCGTCGCCCATCAGGTCGCTGTCCCGGTACAGCTCCTCGCAGTCGTGGCGGCCGTACTCGAGCGTGCCCTGCTCGTAGAGGCTGGGGGCCGACAGCGTCATGTGGTGGGTGCCCGGGTTCTGGGCGAACTCGATCCAGTTGACGTTGCTCAGCTCCTCGGCCGGCATCGGGTAGACCTCGCAAGCCCAGACCTCGGAGTAGGGCTCGGCCGTCGCCGTCATCGCGAGCTGGAAGCCCTCGCTGGCATCCGGCGGCTCCAGGATGGGGGCCTCGGGGGCCGAGTCAGCGACCTGGCCCGAGCAGGCCAGCAGCACAAGGAGCATCGTTCCTCCAGTCAGACGAGTCGGCCACGGAAGGGGCCGCTGTTGCGCACGAGGATGACGCTGGGCATCCCCTCCATCAGGGCTGCGAGGCGGTCCGCCCCCACCTGCTCCTCGCCCGGACCCACCCTGGGGAGCCCCAGGAACACCAGATCCGCCAGGGCCGAGCGCTCGTGGATGCAGCCCACGGCAGACTTGTGCTCGGGCTTCAGGATGAGCTCGAGGCCGGTCTCGATGTTGCTCTCGGCCAGGCCCTCGGCCACGCGGCGCTCGAGCTCCGCGCCCTCCTCCTCGGTCGAGATGACGCTGGCCAGCGTGATGCGGCTGCCTCGCCAGCTCTGGCTCATGACCAGGAGGTGGGCCAGCAGCAGCATCAGGTCGCCGTTGCTCTCCATGCCCTTCCACCAGACCAGGATCTCGCTGGCGCCCTCGCTGCGGCTGCCCCGACGGGGCCGCATGACGATGGTCGACTTCTCGAGGTCGTCGAGGTGGCGCACCCACCGCAGCATGTCGGGCAGGCGCTCGGCCTGGGTCGGCCACCGGAAGCAGACGGTGTTCGACTCGATGCCGGCGAAGCCGTTGGCCTGGCAAGCCGTCAGGATGCCCTGCTCGAAGTCGCTGACCGTGATGACCTCCGCGAAGGCCAGCACGCCCGCCTCCTCGAGGATGTGGCGGTTCCGACGCAGCTGCTCCCGGGCCTCGCCCCGGTCGTCCAGGTGGCCCCGGTGCAGGCTGATGACGCTGACGATGCCCTGGTCCTGGCCGAAGTGGGCCGCCATGGAGACCACGCCCACGTCCCGCTCGACGTCGCCCGAGAACACCAGCAGGTGGGGGCGCCAGTTGCGGGCCTCGATGTGGGCGGTGCGGAGCTGGACCATGGCCAGCCGCGCGGTGGACAGCCAGAAGCCCGAGCGCAGATCGCCCCAGGTGGCCTCGAGGCGCCGACGGCTGAGCCAGTACCAGATGCCGAACTCGACGAAGACCGCGACGACGAAGGCGCGCGGGTCGATGAGCGCCATCGTGAGGAAGCAGCCGACGGCGCCGATGGCGGAGATCCAGAACGGCACCCGGATGCGCGGACGGAAGCTGGGGTCCTTGATCCAGGCCTCGAGCGCCGCCGCCAGGTTCAGCGTGCCGTAGGTGGTCAGGAAGAACATCGAGACCACCGCGGCCACGGCGTTCAGGTCCCCCAGGAGCACCGCCACGAGCGCCACGCCGCCGCTGATGTAGAGCGCCACGGTGGGCTCGCCCGTGGCCTCGTCGACCGCCCCGAGGCGCTCGGGGACCAGGCCGTCGGTGGCCAGGGCCTGCAGCGTGCGAGGCGCCCCGAGGATGCTACCGATGGCCGAGCTGAGCACGGCACCGAAGAGCCCCGGGAGGACGAGCAGCGCCGCCCACGGCGGGCCGGGGAAGGCGATCTGCGTCCAGATCAGCGGATCGCCCCGCAGCGCCACAGCGTCGCCCGACAGCCCCAGGGCGAAGGGCACCGAGATGTAGACCACCAGGCCCGTCACCACGGCGAGCAGCACGCCCCGAGGGATGGACCGGCCCGGATCGCGCAGGTCGCCCGAGAGGCCCACGCCGGCCAGGACGCCGGTGACCGCCGGGAAGAAGACCGCGAAGACACCCCAGAAGTCGACGTCCTCGAACTCGCCGACCGCCGCGACGGGCTGGTGCGAGGAGTCCACGCCCGCCCAGATGGCCACCACGGACACGGCGATGAACACCAGCAGGGGGATCTGGGCCTTCAGCGCCAGCTCGGTGCTCTTCGCGGCCAGCGCGGTGACCCCCGCGATGATGACGGCGGCCAGCACCTGGACCACCCACCCGGCCGCCTCCCAGCCGAACATCGCTTTGGCGACGTAGACCAGGGACTCGGCCAGACCGAAGGCGTAGAGGGTGACGCTCAGCGCCTGGCTCAGGTAGAGCGGGATGCCCAGGGCTCCCCCCAGCTCCAGGCCCATCGAGCGGCTGATGATGTAGTAGGCGCCGCCCACGCCGACGCGCATGTTCGTCGACAGCGCGCTGATCGACAGCGCCGTGATGCCGGTGATCACGTGCGCGATGAGCACGATGAGCACCGCGCCCCAGACGCCGGCGTTGCCGACGACCCAGCCCATCCGCAGGTAGAGGATGACGCCCAGGATGGTGAGGACGGTCGGCGTGTACACGCCGAGGAAGGTCCCCAGGCCCAGGCCTTGTTGGGTCTTCGGCGTGCTCATTCGGCAGCGAAGCTATCACCCCGCCGGCCGCGCGGCCGCCGAGCGCCGCTCGAGGAGCCACCCCGACCCATCACCCGTCCAGGACGCTCGCGATGCGCTCGAGCAGGTGGGGCATGGCGAAGGGCTTCT
>CALGIB010000392.1 GCA_937915955.1 uncultured Pseudomonadota bacterium | reverse complement strand
GCGACCACGGAGAGCAGGACCCGGTCATCCCCGAGCCAGGTGTTGGCCACGCGCTGGACGTCCTCGGCGGTGACCGCCATGTAGCGGGACAGCTCGCGGCCCAGGCAGTCCGGCTCGCCCCAGACCTGTTGGCACTCGTTGAGCACGTCCGCCAGGCTCTCGATGTCCTCGAGCTCGCGGATGGTGGCGCCGGCCCACCAGGACAGGACCCGGTCCACCTCGGCCTGATCGACGCCCTCGCGCCGCACCCGCCGCAGCTGGCGGTCCGCCCTCCGGAGCAGGGGCCCGAGTCGCCTGTCGTCCCGGGTCAGCGAGATGACGAACTCGCCGCCGAGGCGGCCATTGCTCGTCCAGGTGCTGACCGAGCTGGCCACGTCACGCTCGTAGAACAGCGCGTCGTCCAGGCGGGTCCCGCGCCCGCCGCTGAGGATCAGGGCCAGCACATCCAGCGCCGGCTCGTCGGGGTGGCCCCGGGGCACGGTCGGCCACGCCATCAACAGCGCGGGGTCGTCCTGATCGTTGAGCATGCGCCAGCGCTCGCTGCCCAGGAGTTCGTGTGGAGTGCCCTCGGCGCGGGCAGGCGCGGCCTGCTCCAGGCGGGGCACCTCGTCGAACCAGCGCCGCGCGCTGGCCAGGGCCTCGGCGGGGTACACGTCCCCGACGATGACGAGCACGGCGTTGTCGGGTCCGTACCAGGTGTGGAAGAAGCCCTCGAGCTCCTCCCGGGGCACCTCCCGGATGTCCGCCATGGTCCCGAGCACGGGCCAGCGGTAGGGGTGGCCCTCGGGGTAGAGCAGCCATCCGAGCGCGTACAGAGGATAGACTGTGTCGGATGCCTCGTCGCCCAGGCGCTCGTTGCTGACCACCCCCTGCTGGTTTGTCAGGTCCTCGTCCGAGAGGCCCTCGAGCAGCCAGCCCATGCGGTCGGACTCGACGAACAGGGCCAGATCCAGGGCGCCCGGCGGTCCCTGGATCTGGTAGACGGTCCAGTCATGGCTGGTCCAGGCGTTGTTGGTGGCCCCGGCCTCGGCCAGCATGGCGTCGAAGCCGGCGTCCGAGCCCCCCTGCGGCACGTTGGCGCTGCCCTCGAACATCAGGTGCTCGAAGAGGTGGGCTTTGCCGGTGCGGCCCAGTCCCGAGGGCCCGACGTCCTCGGCCGCGCCCACCCGGTAGAGCAACGAGGTGGCCACCACGGCCGAGCGATGGTCCTCGTGCACGATGACGGTCAGCCCATTGTCGAGCACAGCGACGGTAGGGTCGAGCCTGAGGCTCTCCAGGACGGGTTCTTGGGCCGAGGTCAGCGCGAGGAGGGCGAGCAGCACCGCCGCTCAGTAACCCAGCGAGGGGCCGAGCCAGCGCTCCGCCTCGGCCACGGTCCAGCCCTTGCGCGCAGCGTAGTCGTGCACCTGATCCCGGTCCAGCTTGCCCACGCCGAAGTAGGCGGCCCGGGGGTGGGAGAAGACCAGCCCGCAGACGCTGGCCGCGGGGTCCATCGCCATGCTCTCGGTGAGCTGGATGCCGGTGTGACGGGTGGCCTCCAGCAGCGAGAACAGGCTCAGCTTCTCGGTGTGGTCGGGCTGGCAGGGGTAGCCAGGTGCCGGTCGAATGCCCTGATATCGTTCGGCGATCAGGTCGTTCAGGGCGTGGTCCTCGGGCATGCCCCAGAGCTGGGTGCGGACCCGCCGGTGGACGTGCTCGGCGAAGGCCTCGGCCAGGCGGTCGGCCAGGGCCTTGAGGAGGATGGCGCTGTAGTCGTCGTGGGCCCGCTGGAAGGCCAGCACGCGCTCGTCGATGCCGTGACCGGTGGTCACCGCGAAGGCGCCGATCCAGTCGCCCTGCTCGTCGACGAAGTCGGCCAGAGCCAGGTTGGGTCCGCGCTTGTCGTTCTGCTGGCGCAGGCTGTGCAGGACCGTTCCCTGCTCCAGGTGGATGTCGTCGCCGCGGCGGCCCGCGGCGAAGAGCCCGTAGACCCCCCGGGCCTCGAGCCAGCCCTCGGTCAGGATGCGGTCCAGCATCTCGCGGGCGTCGTCGAAGAGGCTGCGGGCCTGCTCGCCGACGCGCTCGTCGCTGAGCAGGGCGGGGTAGGCGCCAGGCAGGTCCCAGGTCCGGAAGAAGGGGCCCCAGTCGATCAGCGGCGCCAGGCTGGCGAGGTCGACCCGATCCAGGACGTGGACCCCCGTCTCGCGAGGCTGCACCGGCGGTTCGGCCCGGAAGTCCAGCTTCAGCGCGTTGTCGCGGGCGTCGCGCAGGCTGCGACGGCGAGCCTGCTTGTCGGCACGACGACGGCGAACCGACTCATATTCAGCAACGATCTCAGCCTTATAGCTGTCGCCGTACTCCTCGGACAGGAGCCTGCTGGCCACGCCCACAGCGCGGCTGGCGTCCAGGACGTAGACCACCGGGTTGCTGGTGACCGGCGCGATCTTCACCGCGGTGTGCACCTTTGAGGTGGTCGCGCCGCCGATGAGCAGGGGCTTTCGAACGCCCTGGCGCTCCATCTCCCGGGCGAGGTGCACCATCTGGTCCAGCGAGGGGGTGATCAGCCCGCTGACTCCGATGGCGTCGACGTCGTGCTCGACGGCCGCGTCGATGATCTTCTGGGCCGAGCACATCACGCCCAGATCGATGACCTCGTAGCCGTTGCACTGAAGCACCACGCCCACGATGTTCTTTCCGATGTCGTGCACGTCGCCCTTGGCGGTGGCCATCAGGATGCGCCCGGCGCTCTGGGTCTCGGTCTTCTCGGCCTCGAGGTAAGGGGTCAGGTGGGCGACGGCCTTCTTCATGACGCGGGCGGACTTCACGACCTGAGGCAGGAACATCTTGCCTGCGCCGAAGCGGTCCCCGACCACGTTCATGCCGTCCATGAGGGGGCCCTCGATGACGTGCAGGGCCTTGGGGAAGGCCAGGCGGGCCTCCTCGGTGTCCTCGGTGATGAAGCGGTCGACGCCATGGACGAGACTGTGTGTGATGCGTGCGCCCAGCGGCAGGGCTCGCCAGCTCAGGTCTTCGCCGGACGTTCGCCTCTGACCCTTGGCGGTGTCCGCGACCTCGAGCAGCCGCTCGGTCGCGTCGTCGCGGCGGTTGAGCACCACGTCCTCGACGCGCTCGCGCAGGGTCGGATCGAGGTCGTCGTAGACCGCCAGCTGGCCCGCGTTGACGATGCCCATGTCCATGCCCGCGCGGATGGCGTGCAGCAGGAACACCGAGTGGATGGCCTCGCGCACGGGGTTGTTGCCCCGGAAGCTGAAGCTGATGTTCGAGACCCCCCCGCTGATCGGCACCGCGGGGAAGCGCTCCTTGAGCTGTCGGGTGGCCTCGATGAAGTCGACGCCGTAGCGGGCGTGCTCCTCGATGCCCGTGGCCACCGCGAAGATGTTGGGGTCGAAGATGATGTCCTCGGGCGGGAACCCGGCCTCGTCCACCAGCAGCCGGTAGCTGCGGGACAGGATCTCGATCCTCCGCTGCACGTTGTCAGCCTGTCCCTCGGTGTCGAACGCCATCACGATGACGGCCGCGCCGTAGCGGCGGATCCGCCGGGCCTGATCCAGGAAGACCTGCTCGCCCTCCTTCAGCGAGATCGAGTTCACGATGCCCTTGCCCTGCAGGCACTTCAGGCC
>CALGIB010000391.1 GCA_937915955.1 uncultured Pseudomonadota bacterium | reverse complement strand
AGGGGCTGGGCAAGTACACACGCAGCAAGTCACCGGCGCGCATCGTCGCCGAGATCCGCTCGGTGCAGAGCCAGGCGCGGCTGGATCACGTGCACTTCAGCGACGACGTCTTCTTCTTCCGCCGACCCTGGGTGCGCAGCTTCCTTGAGGTGTACCGGCAGGAGATCGGGCTGCCCTTCACCTGCAACCTGACCGCCGACCTGATCGACGACGACATCGTGCAGCTGCTCGCCAAGGCCGGCTGCTCGGGCGTGTCGATGGGCGTGGAGTCAGGGGACGAGGAGATGCGCGTCCGCCTGCTGAACAAGCGCATCGACAACAGCACCTTCCTGCAGATGGCGGGCTCGCTGCGCCGTCACGGCATCCAGCTCTATACGAACAACATGGTCGGCCTGCCGGGCGAGACGCTGGACCAGGCGCTGTCCACGCTGGACTTCAACCGGGAGCTCGGGGCCACCTTCGCCCGCTGCTCCATCGCGACCCCGCTCGAGAACCTGCCGCTCAACGACTGGGCCAAGGAGCGGGGCCTGCTGCCCGAGGGCTACGACAGCGCCAACATCCGGGACATGCGCACACCGAAGTTCGTGTGCGAGAACCCAGAGGCTGTCGCCAGCCTGCGCGCGCTCTGGCCGCTCCTGGTGAAGCTCCCCCTGCCCCGACCCGTCACGCGCCAGCTGCTGGAGCGCGGCGACTGGCGGCTCTATGACTGGCTGGGCCTGCTGGGCACGGTGGAGCACGTGCGCAGCTACTACGGGATCACGTGGCGGTCCGGGGCTCGCATGGCCGCCCACCTGGCGCGCTCGCGGATGCGCTGGAGCCGAATCGAGCCGACCCTGAGCGCCTGATCAGTCCGAGGGGACCAGGACGAAGCTCAAGCTGACCCGCTCGCCGGCGGCCAAGGGCAGGGGCCGGTGAAACACCGCGCTCGGAAAGAGCACCAGCTCGCCCTCGACGGGCCGGATGCGCAGCCCGACTCGCCCTTGATCGAGGCCCGGAGGGTTCCCGTCCAGCTCGAGCCAGCCGGCGGGATCGTCGGGGCCCACCGAGGCCGGGACCTGCAGGAACAGCACGCCGCTGAGCGAGGTGTCCTCGTGTACGTGGGCGTCCTGGTGCCCGCCGGTCTCCAGGAAGGTGCCCCAGCAGACCAGTCGCTGCCCCTGGAGCTCCTCGCCCAGCAGCTCGTGCATGGCGACAGCGAAGTCCGCCAGCGAGCCCTGCAGCTGGCTGACCGGAGGCGTCTGGCTGCCCTGGTGGTTGCCGCTGCCCGGTCGCTCCCAGTCCCGATCGGGGTGACTGCGCAGGGTGTCCGCGAGCACGGCGAGGAAGGCCGCCATGTCGCCGTAGCCTTCGGCCAGCGGCAGCCGGAGGCGCCGCACGTCCCGATCCGCGTCGAAGATCTCTCGGCGCTGGTCGCCCCGACCCAGGGCATGCAGCGCGGCGAGGCGCCAGGCCACCTCCTCGACCCCACCGCGCCCGAGGTCGTCCAGCGCGCCCAGCGCGTCCTCGGCCCGGCCGCTCCGCAGCAGGGCCTGGGCCAGGGCGGCCTGACTCCCGTAGTTCGCCGAGGGGTCCAGGGACGCCGACCGGAGCGGCTCGATGGCCTCGTCCGCCCGGCCCAGCTCGAGCAGGACCCGGCCCAGGTTGTTGGCGACGGCGGGGTGGGCGGGGTTCAGGCGATGGGACTCGGCCAGCTCCTCGGCTGCCGCCTGTAGATCGCCCAGGCGGTAGAGCGCGTTGCCGAGCGTGTAGCGCAGCTGCCAGTCCAGCGGCGCGCGCTCGACGGCGTCGTCCAGCGCGTCGACCGCCTCCTCGGGCTTGTCCAGACGAAGCAACGCCAGGGACAGGTTGTAGAGCGCCGTGGCGTTGTCGGCCGTCAGCGCTGCCGAGCGGCGGTAGGCGTCGGCGGCGCCCTCGGGCATCCCTGCGGCCATGAGCGCGTTGCCGAGCTCCAGGAGCCCCCGAGGCTGCACGGGGTTCGCATCCAGGCTCCTCTGGAAGTAGCGGATCGCCTCGGCTGGCTGCCCTCGCCGCCCCGAGAGCAGGCCTATGAGGTGCAGCGCCTGCGCGTGCTCCGGATCCGACTGGAGCACCACCTCCAGCGCGGCGGCGGCCTCGTCGAGCCGTATCCACGCTGCGAACAGAGGAGGTCAGCCAGCCTCAGTCGTGTGAGTTGATCGGGCCTCGCGCCACGCTCGCGGCGTGAGCTCCCCGACCCGGTTCCTCGGGTGGTCAGGGAGTCGGTCGAGGAGGTCTCGGAGGTAGGTGTGCGGGTCGAGGCCCTGGAGCATGCAGCTTCCGACGAGCGAGTAGATCGTGGCAGCGGCGTTGGCGCCGCCCTCGGACCGCGCAAAGAGCCAGTTCTTTCTCCCCACCACGTTTTGTCTCAGCAGCAACTCGCTGAGGTTGTTGGACAGCGGCAGCTCTCCACGCTCCAGGTGCAGCCGCATGGCGGCCTCCTGGTTGCGCGCGTAGGTGAGGGCCTGGCCGAGCGTGCTCTGGGGTCGGGCGTGGGTGGACAGGGCCTGGACCCAGCGGAAGAAGCCGTCGATCAGCGCCTGGGTGTGCTGCTTCCGGAACGCCAGCACCTCGTCGGGAGGCTT
>CALGIB010000390.1 GCA_937915955.1 uncultured Pseudomonadota bacterium | reverse complement strand
GCCGCCGACCACGCGCTTCCAGCCGGTCCAGGCCAGCCGCCAGGCGACCAGCGCCGCTACGGCCCAGCCCAGCGCCAGCGCCCCCATCTCGTGGATAGACATCAGCTTGTCCTCGACGGCCATGCCCACCACCCAGGCCCCCGCCAGGGCCACGGGCGCCCAGAAGATGGGCACCAGCACAGCCTCGACGGAGAGGCGCCGCCTGAAGGACTCCCAGCTCAGCTCGGGGTCCTGTGGCGTCAGCGCCAGGCAGTTGAACAGGTAGACGTCCAGGACCAGCTCGAGCGCCAGCGCCGACCAGCTCGCCGGCCCGGCCAGCTGATCGGGCATGGGCGCGCTGGCGCCGAGCTTGAGCGCGACCACCGTGATGGCGTGGTCGTTGAGCCACAGCAGCATCTGCAGCAGGTGGTCGTCGAGGCGGTCCGCCGCGAGGTGGACCCCCAGGATCGCCAGGCCGATCTGGCCCAGTCCGACCCAGGCGGGGCGGGTCTTGCTGAAGAAGCCGTCGACGGCGAAGAGGGCGCGCATGGGACCTCGGACCTCGAGAGGGTCACGCGGGTTCGTGAAGGACCGGTCCCGGACCGGTGCAGGTGGGGCGTCAGGACCCAGCAAACGCTGCGATGACGGCAGCTCTTACGCCGGGAGGGACGAGTTCTTTCGCCCCCACCGAGCCCCGGCGCCCGACTATGTTGCCCCCATGAGCTTCACCCAGACCACTCTGACCCGCGTCGGCAAGCCCGTTCATCGCCTGGGCCTGGCCCTGAACTACGGCCTGGCTCCCCAGGACCTCGAGGCCGCCGTCGAGCGGGGCCCGAACTACCTGTTCTGGACCCAGTCCATGGGCAAGATGACCGACCCGGTCAAGCGCGTCCTGGCCCAGGATCGGGAGCGCTTCGTGCTGGCCACGGGCCCCACCCTGGGCTTCTTCGCGGGCGGCATCACCAGGGCCTGCGAGCGCCTGCTCAAGCGCCTGGACACCGAGTACATCGACGTCTTCCACCTGTTCTGGGTGGGCAAGAGCAGCGCGCTGACCGAGGGCACGCTCGAGGCTCTGGTCAAGCTCCGCGAGTCCGGCAAGTGCCGCGCGATCGCCGTGTCCATCCATGACCGCCCGCGCGCCGGCAAGCTGGCCGCCGACAGCCCGCTGGACATGCTGATGGTGCGCTACAACGCCGCCCACCCCGGCGCCGAGAGGGACATCTTCCCGCACCTGCACCCCGACAAGCAGCTGGTCTCCTACACCTCGACGGCTTGGAAGAAGCTGCTCAGCGCCCCCAGCGGTTGGACCGGCCGGGTCCCCACCGCCATGGACTGCTACCGCTTCGGTCTGTCCGCGCCGCAGATCGCGGTGACCCTCTGCGCCCCGGCCAGCCTGAGCGAGCTCGACCAGAACCTGGCGGCCCTGGACGAGGGCCCCCTGTCCGAGCACGAGCAGGCCTTCATGCGCGAGTTCGGTCGGGCCGCGCACAGCGTGGGGATGCGGGACAGCCTGTGACGCTCCCGGCGACGCAGCGCCGAGCCGAGCCCGATAGGAGGCCGGACCACACGGAGAGCCCCCGATGAGCATCAGCCTGACCTACTTCGACTTCGACGGATCCCGCGGCCTGGAGTGCCGCCTGGCGCTGAAGGTGGCCGGCGTCGACTTCGACGACGTGCGCGTCAAGCGTGCTCAGTGGCTGGACCTCAAGCCCACGCTGCCCTACGGCGCGCTGCCCGTGCTGGACGTGGACGGCTCGCGCCTGCCCCACTCCACCGCGATCCTCACCTACGTGGGCCGCACCCACGGCCTGCACCCCTCCGATCCGCTGACCGCCGCCAAGCACGAGGCGCTCATGAGCTCGGTCGAGGACCTGCGCAACAAGGTCCCCGGCGGCGGCCTGATGGAGGACGAGAAGAAGACCGCGCGCGAGGCCTTCGCCGAGGGCTGGCTGAGCCGCTGGGCCCAGACCGTCTCGGACAACATCCAGGGTCCCTTCGTCGAGGGCGAGGCCCTGAACGTGGTGGACATCAAGCTCTACGTGATCCTGCGCGCCTACCTCGGCGGCACCTACGACCACATCGACCCCGCCATGTTCGAGGCCTGGCCCAAGCTGAAGGCGCTGCACGACGCGGTCGACGCCCAGGCCGCCGTCCAGGGCTACCTCCAGTCCTGATCCTGGCGCTGCTGGCCTGCTCCACGGAGCCTCTGCCCGAGGACGCCGAGGGGCTCTTCCACGCCCTCTGGCAGGCCTGGGACGAGGACCCCCAGGCCGACCACCGCCGCCTGGGCGAGGTCGCGCTCGCCCTGGCCGAGCTGAAGCCGGGCCGAGGTGAGCTCAGCACGCTGACCGACGACGAGCTGGCCGCCTTCGGGCCCCACGATCCCCAGGTGGGCGTGTCCCTGATCCTGCCGCTGGACTGTGAGCTGGAGCAGGTCGAGGACGTCGTCATCCACCTCGAGCAGGAGGAGCTGTTCCCCGACGTCTTCGAGACCTACGAGCGCGCCTACACCGGGGACCTGCAGGCCTGGGAGGAGGACCGCGAGCCGCTGACCTGGCGGGCCGACTACGTCGTGTCCATCCCGCTCACCAGCGACCTGACCTGCACCCTCCTCGGCGAGATCCGCGAGCCCGCCGAGGGGGTGCTGGTCGCCCGCAGCGTGCTCCAGCCCGCGGCGATCTCCGAGGACGACGACGGGGTCTTCGACCAGGACTGGCGCATGGAGGCCTGGGTCGACCAGGGCCACCGGGTGCTCCACATCGAGGCGCTGTGGCGACACATGGACGCGGGCGTCGTGAACACCGAGAACGAGGCGATCCGCGGCCTCGTGCTGGACGGCATCGAGGACTGGGACGAGCAGGTCCAGCGCTGGTGCGACCTCGGCGTACCCTGAGCGCCGCATGAACCTCCTCGACCTCCTCAAGAACGCCCCGCCGACCGCGGCGTCGCCGTGTGGGG
>CALGIB010000389.1 GCA_937915955.1 uncultured Pseudomonadota bacterium | reverse complement strand
GCAGATCATGCCGATGACCGGCTCGCGCGTCGCCTACATGCTGGGCGAGGATCACTACACCCCCGCGCAGCTCGAGGCCCCCAACGTGAACGTCCAGTACGGCACCTTCTACCTGAGCCGACTGCTGGACCGCTTCGAGGGCGCCTGGCCGATGGCCGTGGCCGCCTACAACGCGGGCCCCGTCCACGTCTCCTCCTGGTCGCGGGCCTGGCAGGACAAGGGCATCGGCCTGGACGACTGGGTCGAGCAGATCCCGCTGCGCGAGACCCGCACCTACGTGAAGGGGGTCTCCGAGAACTACGCGGAGTACGTGCTGCTGTACGGCCCCGACCAGAGCGTGGTCCACGTCCCCGCCAGGCTGGGCGAGGACCACCGCGAGGTGATCGATTTCTAGCTCCCTGCTGCTGCTCGCCGCCCTGTCCTGGGCCGGTCGCAACAAGCCGCCCGAGGCCACGCAGGCGGCCGATCCGTCCCCCTCGTCCCAGCTCTCCGAGGCCAAGGCGCCCAAGGCGCCGCCGCTGTTCGAGGACGGCCTGCCTGTGAAGCTGCAGGAGCTGCCCAAGGGGCTCGCCAGCCTCTCGGCCCAGTCCTGCAACGCTTGCCACTACGACATCCACGACGCCTGGGCCGGCTCGGCCCACGCCGGCGCCAGCACCCAGGAGCCCTTCCGCAGCGCGCTCCAGGCCAGCGGCGACTCCCCGCTCTGCGCCAGCTGTCACCTGCCCCTGCAGAACCAGCAGTCCAGCCTGGTGAAGCGCTACGCCGGCGGCCCCCTGTCCTCCGCCGAGCTCGTCGACAACCCCTCCTGGGACGCGACCCTGGCCAGCGAGGGGGTGACCTGCGCGAGCTGCCATGTGCGCGACGGACAGGTCGTCGGCACCCGCGCCGCCCCTGGCGCACCCCACCCCGTCAGCGTCAGCGACGAGCTGGCCAGCCCCGAGTTCTGCGCCAGCTGCCACCAGCTCACCTGGGAGGGCGCCGAGCAGCCCCTCTACGACACCTGGGGCGAGTGGGCCGCCAGCGCCTACCAACCCGCCGGCGTGCGCTGCCAGGACTGCCACATGCCGCCCCAGTCCGGCCTCGTCACCGCCGGACGCTTCGCCGGGCACGCCAGCCACGCCTTCGTCTCCGACCCCTCACGCGCCCTCACCGTGCTGGTCGATCTGCCGCCCCAGGGTCTGGTCCGGGGCCAGGCCGCGCCCGTCGAGCTGACGCTGATGAACAGCGGCGCGGGCCACGCCTTCCCCAGCGGATCCCCCTTCTCCTGGATCCGGGTGGAGCTCGCCGTGCAGGTCGAGGGGGCCGAGCCCGCCCCGGCGCTCTGGAGCACCGAGCTCCGCCGCGCGGTGACCGAGGCGCCGCCGTACACCTTCGGCGCCGACAGCCGCCTTGGCCCCGGTGAGACCGTCCAGCACCAGGTCGAGCTCCTGCTCGACCAGAGCAGCCCAGCCGGGAACGCCGCGCTCCAGGTCCGCTTCGTGCGGGTCTCCGCCGGGCGCGACGAGCTCATCTTCACCCGCGAGCTTGCCCTGCAGGTCTATTGAGGGCTCCCAGGGAGAGCGGGTTAGTCGCCCCGAAGCGAGGACTTCCATGATTCGACACGCCGCACTGACCGACGAAGGCAAGCGCCGCGATCACAACGAGGACGCCTACCTGGCCAGCGCCGAGGACGGGCTCTTCCTCGTCGCGGACGGCGTGGGCGGGCGCGCCTGCGGTGAGGTCGCCTCGGCCCTGACGGTCGAGACCTTCCAGGCCGCCGCCCCCCGCTTCCTGCTCGCGCTGGACGCCTTCCAGCGGGAGCCCGGCCGAAAGACCCGCAGCGCGGTGCTCGAGCTGCTGTCCAGGATCTGCAACGAGGCGAGCCGACGGGTCTACGAGGAGGCCGAGGCCGACGGCCGCCGAGGCATGACCACCACCCTGGTCGCGGCCCTGGTCCGAGGCGGGGCGATCTTCCTGGCCCACGTCGGCGACAGCCGAGCCTACCTGCTGCGCGAGGGCGAGCTGCTGCAGCTCACCGACGACCACTCGATGGTCAACGAGCTCGTGCGCACCGGCCAGATGACCTACGACGAGGCGCGCCGCAGCCGCTACCGGAACGTCATCACCCGCGCCATCGGCCTGCAGCCCACCGTCCAGCCCGACGTGGCCGCGGTCGAGGTGCTGCCGGGCGACCGCCTGGTGCTCTGCAGCGACGGCCTGTCCGATCCGGTGCCCCCGCTCGAGATCTGCCGCCTGCTCGCCGGCGGCACGCCCGCCCTGGCCGCTCAGGGGCTGGTGGACGAGGCGCTGGAGCGTGGCGGTCCCGACAACGTGACCGTGCTGGTCGTCGACCCCGACGCCAGCCCCCAGGCCGAGGCCGCCGCCGCCCGCGCCGAGGTCATGTCGCAGCTCTTCCTCTTCGCCGATCTGCCCTTCCACGCTCGCGCCCGCGTGGGCCGCCTGGTGGACGAGCTCTTCGTCACGCCCGGGGACATCGTGGTCGATCAGGGCGAGCGCGGCCGCGCCATGTTCGTGGTCGTCCAGGGCGAGGTCGAGGTGCTCCGCGACGGCATCGTGCTGGCGCGCATGGGCCCCGGTGATCACTTCGGCGAGCTGGCCCTGGTAGACGCGCAGCCCCGCTCGGCGACGGTCCGGGCCACCCAGTACGGCAGCCTCATCCAGATCGACCGCAAGGCGCTGGACGACTTCAGCCGCCGCGAGCCCGAGCTGGGCAACCGCCTGCTCTGGAAGCTCATGGGCAGCATCAGCGCTCGGCTGCGCGACGCCAGCACCCGCATCGCCGACCTGGAGAACGTGCAGTGACGAGGCGCCTGACCGTCAGCTGCTCGCCGGACGCCGACGATCTGTTCATGTTCCGCGCGCT
>CALGIB010000388.1 GCA_937915955.1 uncultured Pseudomonadota bacterium | reverse complement strand
CCTGGCTCGCGGTCAGTACCGGGGGCTGGGCGCCGAGGACGAGGCCTCCGAGGTACAGCGGCAGCTCCGCGCCCTGGAGCTCTGAGCGCGATATGGTCGGCCAGCACCGAAGGTAGAAGATGTCGCAGCTGGTCAAGGCCCTCCCCATTGGACTCGGCGCGCTCGTGCTCGGCGCGGGCCTGGGCTACGGCCTGCACGCCCTCCTCCTCGATCCCGTCGAGATCATCGTCAGCGAGCCCCAGATCGTCAAACAGGAGCTGACGCAAGAGGAGCTGCTCGCGTTCTGCGACGACCAGGTGCAGCCCGAGCGCCTGAAGGTCGCCGACGCCCACCAGAAGGTCGTGGACCTGCAGGCGGCCCTGGACGCGCGCGAGGCCGAGCTCGCCGAGATGAAGCAGGTGGACGAGCAGGACGCCGCCAAGCGCGCCGCCGCCACGAAGCGCTGGAAGGAGATGGAGACCGAGATCGAGTCACTCCAGTCCGAGCTCACCAGCGCCAAGCAGGAGCGGGACGAGGCCCTCGTCGAGCTCAAGGAGACGGTCTGGAAGCTCGACAAGCAGATCAAGGAGACCGAGGTCCAGCGGAAGCGCGCCGAGAAGTTCAAGGCCGAGTCGCACGAGAACCTCTGGCAGGCCTTCCAGGCCGAGGCCAAGGTCGAGATCTGCGACCGCGGCACCAAGCGGCGGCACGAGAAGTGCCACGAGGCGGTCGAGTCCGCGCTCACGCCCATCATCGAGGAGCGCTTCATGGACTGCGTGGACACCTTCCAGTCCACGCCCCTGCTGGTCCAGCACGAGGACAAGAAGGTCGTGCTGCCGCAGTTCGCGATCGAGCTGGGTGACGACAACCGCTTCACGAAGAACGGCTGGTACATCCAGTTCTGTGACCCGACGCTGCCCGAGGCCGGGGGGCTCGACGACTTCTAGCGGGCCCTCTCGCCGAGTCGACCGCGCTCAGCGCGGCGGGGCGCTCCGGGCCCGCAGTCCCGGTCACATCCCCGTGTAGTGTGGGGCCGTGGCCCTCACCAAACAGCTCGACCGACACCTCGGTTTCGTGTCCGTGTACAGCATCGCCGTGGGCGCCATGCTGGGCTCGGGCATCTTCGTCCTGCCGGGCCTGGCGGCCGCCGTCGCCGGCCCCTGGGTGGCCCTGTCCTACATGCTGGCCGGCCTGCTCGTGCTGCCCGCGCTGCTGAGCAAGGCCGAGCTCGCCACGGCCATGCCCGTAGCCGGCGGCACCTACGTCTACGTGGACCGCAGCATGGGCCCCTGGGCCGGCACCGTCGCGGGCCTGGGGACCTGGCTGGCGCTGTCCGCGAAGTCCGCCTTCGCGCTGGTCGGCCTGGGCTCCTACCTGGTCATCTTCGCCGACGTGCCCGTGACCCTGGTGGCCTGCCTGATCCTGGTGGGCCTGCTGGCCGTGAACGTGCTCGGAGCCGGCAAGGCCTCGGCCGTGCAGATCGCCATCGTCAGCGTGTCCGTGCTGGCCCTGCTCGTGCTGATCGGCAAGAGCGCCTGGCTCAGCGACGCCGGGCTGCGCGAGCCCGCCTTCCCGATGGGCTCCGCCGGCATCATCGCGGGCGCCGGCTTCGTGTTCGTCTCCTACAACGGCGTCACGAAGATCTGCTCGATCGCCGAGGAGGTCCGGAACCCCGACCGGAACATCCCGCTCGGCATGCTGGCGGCCCAGGCCAGCGTGATGACGCTCTACTGCCTGATCGCCTGGGCGCTGACCGGCAACGTGCCCATCGACGAGCTCTCCGGGGACATCACCCCCATCGCCACGCTCGGCCAGACCGCCTTCGGACAGGCGGGGCTGTATTTCTTCGCGGCGGTGGCCATCGCCGGCCTGATCTCGATGTGCAACGCCGGCGTGCTGTCGACCACGCGCTTCCCCTTCGCGATGGCCCGAGACGGGCTGGTGCCCTCGGTGTTGTCGCGGCTGTCCCCCCGCTTCGGCACCCCGGTGCCGGCCATCGCGCTGACCGGCGTCCTGCTCATCGCGCTGGTGACGGTCCTGCCGGTGGAGAAGCTGGCCAAGCTCGCCTCGGGCTTCACCATCTTCATCTTCTGCGTCGTCAACCTCGCCGTCATCGTGCTGCGCGAGTCCGGCGCCCGCTGGTACAAGCCCAGCTTCCGCTCGCCGCTCTACCCCTGGACCCAGATCGCCGGCATCCTCGGCGGCGTCTGGCTGGTCACCCAGCTCGGCCCGCTGGTGCTCTGGGGCGTGCTCGGGGCGGTGCTGCTGGGCACGGTCTGGTACTTCGCCTACGCCCGCAGGCGGGTGGAGCGCCGGGGCGCGCTGTCCAACCTGGTGGGCGAAGCCCACGTGCTCGAGTCCACCCGGGTGTACGAGGCCGGGGAGGACGCCGAGGAGCACCCTCCACGCGTCATCGTGCCGGTCTTCGGCCACGAGCCCACACCAGGGCACCTGCTGCGCCTGGCCGCCGGCTTCGTCGACGAGGGCGTGCTCGAGGTCCTGCGCCTGGAGGAGATCCCGCAGGCCGTCGCGCTGACCTCCCACATCCGCGCCGACGAGACCATGGAGCGGCTGGCCCGCCAGGCCGAGGTCATCGCCGAGGATCTGCACCTGGACGTCGAGTTCCACGACGTGGTCACCCACAACGCCTGGGAGGCCCTGGTCCACCACGCCCGGCTGACCCGGGCCGAGTGGATCGTGATGGAGCCGCAGCGCTCGGAGCTGAGGAGCCTGGTCCGCTTCCCGATGGCCTGGTGGCTGGACAACCTGCCCTGCGACGTCGCCATGCTGACCGAGAAGAACCTGGCCCAGGTGGACGCCGACCAGCCCGGTGACCAGCTCGACGGCCCCACCGAGGAGGTCCGCAGCCAGCCCTTTCAGCGCATCCTGGTGCTGGCCGAGCCGGGTCCCTACGACTCCATCGTGGTCCGCGTCGCCGACGAACTCGCCCGCAGGGCCCGAGGCGAGCTCACCCTGTTCCGCGCGCTCAAGCCCGAGGAGCCGGCCGGAATGGAGCAGCAGGTCCGCGCCTACCACGACCAGCTCAGCGCCTTGTGTACGGTGCCCACGCACAGCCTGGTGCGGCGGACGAGCCAGGTCGAGCACGCCATCGCGGAGCTGAGCGAGCGCTTCGACCTCATCGTCCTGGGGGCCCCCGACGAGCGCAGCCTGCGCACCCTGTTCGTGGGCAGCGCGGAGCACCGCTTGACCGCCGCCTCGAGCTGCTCGGTGCTCAAGGTCAAGGCCCCCCGCCACAAGGTCCACCACCGCCTCTCCGGGGCCGAAGACCGCTTCGAGCTCGCCCCCATCCTCCGCGCCGGCGTGGTGGCCACCGGGCTCCAGGCCAGCAACAAGCACGAGCTCTTCGCCCAGATCGCCCAGCTCATGGCGGACAAGGGCGGCCTCGACACCGACCGCGTCGAGCGGGCCCTCTGGCGCCGTGAGCGACGCCAGAGCACCGGCCTCCAGGCGGGAGTGAGCCTCAGCGCCCCCTCTACCCAGGCCCTCGAGAAGACACTGGTGGGCGCGTTCACCCTGGCCGAGCCGGTCGGATTCGGCATGCCGCACAACGCCCAGGTCTCGGTCTGCGTGGTCTGCCTGGCGCCCGACCGGGACCGCCGCTTCCAGCTCCGGGTCCTGGCTCAGCTCTCCGAGCGCATCATCGACGGACGCCTGATCGAGCGCCTCCGTGAGACCGACGACGTGGACAAGGTCATCGCGCTGATCAGCTCGCCGGAGGCCAGCGGTCGGCCCGATTACCAGCGTCGGAGTCCCTGAAGTGGATTCCATGCCTTGACTTGACGTGTCAAGTGGGCCAAGATCGAGGACCACCCTCGCCATCGGTTGCCCCATGTCCGCCGAGCAGAAGCTGAAGATGGCCGAGCCCGAGCTCCTCGACGAGGACGCGCTCGAGCCGAGCCCGCAGACCCCCCTGGACATCGAAGACCTCTACGACGTCCCCGAGCCCGCCTCGCTGCGGACCGAGGAGGAGGACTTCGAGCCCCTGGAGTGCGATCTCGACGAGGACACGGACGTGCGCGGGTTCCTGCCCGCGCCCGAGCATCCCCGCGGGGTCAACGAGGAGCTGCCCGAGGCCGAGCGCAACGCCCAGCCCACGCGCGGCGAGGCCGCCCTGCGTGACTGGCGGCTGAAGAGCGCCCACCAACGCCGGGAGCAGGCCGAGCTGGAGCAGGCCCAGAGGCTCGCCAAGCGCAAGAGCCTGGCCGCAGGGCTGGGCATCGGGCTGGGCATCGGGCTGCTGGCCCTGGCTGGCATCTGGGCCCTGACCCAGGCCAGCGACAGCAGCGAGCCCGCAGGCGCCGCGATCACCGCGGTCGCGCCCACCGAGGCCAT
>CALGIB010000387.1 GCA_937915955.1 uncultured Pseudomonadota bacterium | reverse complement strand
CCAGAAGTACGGCTCGCCCTACGTCGCGCAGATCATCACCTACGGCAAGCTGCAGGCCAAGGCCGCCGTCCGGGACGTCGCGCGCGTCAACGACATGTCCTTCGGCGACTCCAACCGCCTGGCCAAGCTCATCCCCGAGGAGCTGGGCATCAAGCTCGCGGACGCCCTGCGCGAGGAGGCCCTGCAGCGCCTGCACGACGGAGATCCCCGCGTCCGGCGCATCTACAGCCTGGCCCGCAAGGTCGAGGGCCTGACCCGCCAGACCGGCGTGCACGCCGCGGGTGTCGTGGTCGCAGACCGCCCCCTGGTCGAGCTCGTGCCGCTGTACCGGGACGGCCCGGAGGGCGGCCCCGTCGTCCAGTTCGAGATGAAGTCGGCCGAGGACGTCGGCCTCATCAAGTTCGACTTCCTGGGCCTGAAGACCCTCGATCAGATCCGTGACGCGGTGGCGCTCATCGAGCGCAACACGGGCGAAGCGATCGACATGAGCGACATCCCCGTCGACGACGCCGACACCTACAAGCTGCTCCAGAGGGGCGATGGGCTTGGCGTCTTCCAGGTCGAGTCCAGCGGCATGCGCGAGCTGCTGACCAAGCTGCGGCCCAGCTGCCTGGACGACGTCGTCGCCCTCGTGGCGCTCTACCGGCCCGGGCCCCTGAACTCCGGCATGGTCGACACCTTCATCGACCGCAAGCACGGGCGCGAGGTCGTCAGCTACGACGTGCCCGAGCTCGAGCCGATCCTCAAGAGCACCTACGGGGTCGTCGTCTACCAGGAGCAGGTCATGCAGATCGCCCAGGTGATGGGCGGCTACAGCCTGGGACAGGCCGACCTGCTGCGCCGCGCGATGGGCAAGAAGCAAGCCGAGGCCATGGCCGAGCACCGAGTGACCTTCGTCGACGGGTCCACGGCGCGGGGCTTCGACGCGAAGAAGGCCGAGGCCATCTTCGACCTGCTGGCCCAGTTCGCGGCCTACGGCTTCAACAAGAGCCACAGCGCCGCCTACGGCTACATCAGCTACCAGACGGCCTGGCTCAAGGCGAACTACCGCGCCGAGTACATGGCCGCGCTGATGAGCATCGAGTCGGGCAACACCGACAAGATCCTCGTCTATATCGGGGACTGCAAGCGCTCCGGGCTGGAGATTCGGCCCCCCGACGTGAACCTCTCCCGACACGCCTTCGACGTGCTCGCTGACGAGCGCAAGGCCATCCGCTACGGGCTGGGCGCGGTCAAGGGGGTCGGCCGTTCCGCGGTCGAGGCGCTGATCGAGGCTCGGGTCGAGGCCGGTGGGCGCTTCAAGGACCTGATGGACTGCCTCGAGCGCCTGGACTACGGCCGCGTGAACAAGAAGTTCCTCGAGAGCCTGGTCAAGGCCGGGGCCTTCGACTGGACCGGCCACCACCGCGCCCAGCTGCTCTCGGCGATGGACTCGGCCGTGTCCTTCGCCCAGCGCGAACAGGCCGACAAGAAGGCCGGCCAGGTCGGGCTCTTCTCCATGATGGGCGGGGGCCGCAAGGCGCCCGGCTTCCGCATGCCCGAGGTCGCGGAGTGGTCCGAGGGCAAGGAGCTCAACCAGGAGCGTGAAGCCATCGGGTACTTCCTGAGCGGCCACCCGGTGACCAGCTTCGCGAAGCTCGTGGACGAACAGACGACCTGCCGCGTCTCCGGGCTCGAGGCCCTCGCGCACGAAGCCCAGGTCCGCGTCGCCGGCATGGTCGCGGCGGTGCGGGTCGTGCGCACCAAGCGTGGAGACCGGATGGCCTTCGTCACCATCGACGACGAGACCGACTCGGTCGAGTGCGTGTTCTTCTCGACCCCCTGGGCGGAGTCCTCGCGCGTGCTCTCCTCGGACCAGCCTGTCCTGCTCACGGGCAAGCTCGAGAAGACCGCCGAGGGCGTGAAGATCATGGGCGAGAGCGTCGAGAGCCTCGCCGAGCTCCAGACCAAGGCCACGCGCAAGGTGATCGTGCAGCTGCGCCCCGAGGACCTGAACAAGCGCAAGCTGGAGCAGCTGGCCGCGGTGCTGGATCGGCACGGAGGCAGCTGCCCGCTGTGGGTCGAGATCGACCGGCCGCAGGCCAGGATCGGCGTCGAGCTGTCCGAGGAGCGGCGGGTGCTGCCCGGCGAGGAGCTCAAGGACGAGGTCTCCGCGCTGCTGCTGCGGCGCGATGTCGTGAGGTTCGAGTGATGTTGCTGCTCTCGCTGGCCCAGGCCGCGCCGCCCCTCCAGGAGTTGCCCCACGGCCAGGTCGACTGGACCCGCGGCGTGCTCATCGTGCAGTCCTCGGGCAGCCCGAACACGGGCGCCTGGAGCGATCTCGGCGTGGCCGAGAAGGACGCCTACGGGCAGCTCGAGCTGCGCGTGCAGGACAGCTCCGCCCGCATCGCCTTCGACGCCGACCGAAGCGCGGGTGACCTGCTCGGCGGCGGGGACGAGCTGGCTCGGTCCCTGACCGAGGCTCAAGGGAACTGGCGCATCGCCGAGACGCGCTACAACGCCTCGGGTCGCGTGGACATGCGCGCCGAGCTGGACCTTCAGCCCTGGCTGCGCGCGGCCCTGGTCGCCCAGGCGCAGGGGGACCCGGACCTGAAGCTCACGCCCACCGAGCGCAGCGGCCTGGTGGTCGACGCGCGCAAGGTCGGCGGGCGGCCCTGCTTCGCTCCGCGGCTGGTGGACCCCGAGGGCCTGCAGATCTATGGCGCCAGCACGCTCAGCGCGGAGATGGCCGCCTCGCGCTCGCCCGCCCTCTGGGTGGCCGATCCTGCCCAGACCGAGGCCGGCGAGCTCGCTGGGCTGGAGCCCCTCTTCGTGGTCGCGGTCGACGCCGACGGCTGTGACCTGGTGCTGAGCGCGCAGGACAGCCTGACCGTACGAGCCCTGGCCTCCACCTCGGTCCTGGCCGAGGCCCACGTGGTGCTGGTGGTCGAGTGATGCGCCGCCGACCCAGCTCCCACCAGGGAGCCCCTCGGCCGCTCGCGGCCCGGGTCCGACCCGAGCCGTCCAGCCCGCGCTGGCGGGAGATGTTCTTCTGGGGGGCAGGGCTGCTGCTGCTCGTCGGCGGCACGGTCTACCTGCTGCGGTCGGTGTTCGCGGTGCTCTTCGCCGCGCTGGTGCTGGCCTACCTGCTCGACCCCATCGTCGACCGGCTGCAGCGGCGTGGGCTCAAGCGCGAGACCGCCATCGGCCTGTTGTTCGCGGGCGTCGGCCTGCTGATCACGGTGCTGCTGCTGGTCGTCGTCCCCCTGATCGGCAGCGAGTTCCGGGAGCTGGCCGGCAACGTCGCCGAGTACGTCGAGGCGCTGAAGGTGCAGCTCGAGAGCTGGCGGGTCCAGGCCGAGTCGCTGATGGGGCAGCCCATCCCGATCTCGGGCGAGGAGCTGCTCCACCAGATCGAGACCGCGCTCCGCGAGCAGGCCGATCAGGAGTCCAGCAGCTCCACGGGGCTCCCCAGCATGCTCCAGGACGCCGCGCCCAACGTCGGTCGCTGGGCCGCCGGCCTGCTCACCGGGGCGCTCACAGGGGGCTTCGCCTTCCTCGTGGGCGTGCTG